>NZ_JBSFGJ010000233.1:0-14857 GCF_053596515.1 Nonomuraea sp. NPDC001684 | reverse complement strand
GCGTTCGGCCGCCGCCAGCGAGCGTTCGAAGAGCACGTTGAGGTGGGTGGTGCCGCAGCGCCGGGCGAAGAACGCGCGCATGAAGCGGGGCAGCTAGCACGGGGAGACGCCCGGCTCCTGGTGCGTAAACGGCGACGGCGTCGAGACCACCGGGTTCATCCACCCCGCCCGCGTCCTCGCCCTCCGCGCCCAGCAGGCCAACCAGCCCGCCCCCCAGGAAGGACAGGTCGCATGACCAGCCCCACCACCCCGCGCCCCACCCAGGGCGCGGGGCCCCGCGACGAGACGGCCAGACTGCACGCCCGGATCGAGGCGCTCCAGGCCGACATCGACCTGCAAATCCGGCACCTCCGCGTCGAGAACGAGAAGCTGCGCGGCATGGTCGCCGTCCAGCAGCGGTTCGTCCCCGCCCTCCCCGAGCTCGACGGCGCCACCCCGATCACGTGGCGGCGCTGGGAGCCCGCCCTGCTCATGTCCCACATCGACCCCTCGTGCGAGCAGTGCGCTCACCCCGGCCCCCGGCAGATGGCCATCGGCCTGGCCGCACCACACCCCGGCCACCGGCCGCTCATCCGCTACCAGGCCAGCCGATGCCCCGCCTGCCAGGAGATGACCGTCTACCGGCGCGACACGGGCCCCAACCTCCGCACCACCTTGACCGAGATCGCCTACCACCCGCCCCAGGAGCCCAGATGATCACCGAGGAGCCGCCCGCGGGTTCCGTCGTCGCCATCGACTGGGGCGGCCCCCGCCAAGAGGTGTGGGTCGCCAACCGATCCAACCTCGGCAACTGGTACACCACCGACGCCATAGTCGGCGGCCACCCCACCTGGTGGGACGTGCAGCAGCGCGCCTCAGGCCGCACCCTCACCCTGCTCGTCGCCGGCGGCCTCGACACCTACCGGACCGGCTACCGGGCCGGGGTCGACGCCGCCGGCCAGGCCGTCGCCGAAGTCCTCGACAACCTCCGCCACTCCACCCCGCACCCGCAGAAGGGGCCCATCCGTGACTGACCGAATCGAACTGCTCGTCGAAGCCGGAGGGCTCGCCCTGCTCGTGCCCGGCGACGACCCCGCCGAAATTCACCGCCAGGCCGTCGAGTACGCGGCCGACGACGACATCACCGTGGACGCCACCGCGGCCGGCGTGCACGTGCGGTCGTTCCGCAGGCTGCCGTGGTGCGGGCCGGCCTGCTCCGGGTGCGGCGACGGCGTCCACTACGAGACCGTGCAGGACAGCACCGAAGGCGCGATCCGCGCCGCCCTCGTCGCCTGCCACATCTGCACCGACGCCGAGCGCGCCGCCCGCGCGGCCGCCGCCGAGGCGATCCGGTGCGAGTCCAAGTCGGCGTGGCTCAACATCGACCTCGGCCAGTGCCACGCCCCCGGCGTGGCCGTCATGACGTTCACGTGCGGCTACGGATGCGACCGCGCCCCGCAACGCGTCTGCGCCATGCACCGAGACGGCGCCATCGAGACGACGAAGGGCACCAGCACCATCGCGTTCTGCCGTACATGCGAGGAAGCCGGCCGCGGCGACGTGCCGATCCGGCTCCTGTCCTGCAAGCCCCTCACCACCGACACCCTGGAGGTTTCCCGATGACGATGACCAGCACCGAGCAGACCGCACTCACCGTCGAGCAGGGCGAGCAGGTGGCCGGGTACGTGGTGGTGAACGCCGAGGAGATCGGCGACGGCTCCGGGTGGATGACCCCGCGGATGCGCGCCACCGCCGAGCAGGCCGAGGCGGACCGCGACTACTGGCAGGAGGCGACCCGGACGACCGGGATGGACCTGCGGGTGGCCAAGCTCGTGCTCCTGGAGGAGGCCGTGGGTTGATCGGCCGGGGCTTGCTCTGCGCAGGGCGCGCATGGCACGTTAGGACTCGTTCCGATCGCGACCAAGCCCTCCGCATGCCGGGCATGGTTCACGGAATCACGGGCGGCGCCCTGTAGCGGCCGCCCGTTGGCCCCGCCGTAGCGGGGATGCTCCCCACGCACGTGGGGGTGAAGCCCTCCTCCGAGGGCTCCCATCGGCGTCTCCGCGAACGGCAAGGACGGCCATGTTCGATCCCCCTTTCGATCTCAGTGACCTCCCCGGCTACCAAGCCCCAACCAGCGCGCGGCAACCCAGGTCGGCGTTCCTGGGCCGCTGCTCCACCAAAGACAACCAGGACCCGCGCTCCTCGATCGCCGGGCAGCTCACCGAGTCCTCCATGCTCTTGGAGCCCGGCGAGGTGTTCGTCGCCCACTACTGGGACGTGGAGTCCGGCATGCTCGGCCTGGACGAGCGCAGCCAAGGCTCAACGGAGGATTACGCGCGGCTCGGCGTGCCCGTCCCCCGTGACGGCGGCCTGCGCGAGCTGCTGGAGTCGGTTGAGCGCGGCGAACTCGACCGGGTTGTGTGCGAACGCATCAGCCGCGTCGCCCGAGACACCTTGTCCAGCCTTCAGATCGAGCACCACCTCGCAGCTCGCGGGGTGCCGATCGAATGCGCCAACGAGCCCAGAGGCGGCATGACGACTGGCCGGCTCGAACTGCGCCGCACCGCGCAGGTCCGCGCCGAGATCTACCGGCACGAAGTGATGGAGCAGTCCATGCGCGGCCAGCGCCAGCACGCCGCCAACGGGTACCGCCACGGCCAGCCCTGCTACGGCTACATCGCCGTCGTGGACCCGGATGCTCCCCCGGCACCCAACCGCTTCGGCGGTGGCCGCCCCAAGATGCGGCTCGCCCTGCACCCGGACCAGCGCCGCGCCGACACTGTCCACGAGATGTTCCGGCTCCGTCGAGACGAGCAGCTCGAAGACGGCGAGATCGCCGAACTGCTGGTGGGCGGCCTGGACCGGCATCCGCTGGCCGAGGGGCAGGTGATGTGGAACGCGCGGCGGGTCCGCCGGACACTCACGCAACCCAAATACACCGGCTACCAGGTGTTCAACCGGTGCGCGGCCCGCACCAACCACCACCGGATCAACCCGATCACCGACTGGGTCTGGTCACGCGGCATCGCCCATCCGGTGATCGTGCCGATAGAGCAGTGGCACGAGACGCAACTGGTCACCGCGCGGATGCGCGAGCGCCGAGTCTCGGGATGGGATCGCCTGCACGCGGCCGCCGCCCAGCACGGCGTCGAGCTCACGAAGGTACGGCAGACAGAGAGCCATGTCCTGTACGAGGCCGCCGGCCACCGGTTCGTGTTGCCGCACGGGGATCTTCCGGCCGCGCTGACCGATGAAGTCCTCGCCATCCTGGAGATGGGCCCGTGACGGATAAGCCGCCTGTGACCGGCGAGGGTGTCGTCCTGCCTGCTGTTCGCCGGGAACGGCGGTGGATCACGCTCGCTGGCGAACACGGCGTCGTCGTCCATGGCCGCACACTGCGTGACCTCGCGGCGAGCGTGGAGCAGGCGCTTGCGCTGCTCTACGACACTCCGACGGCACCGCCTGTGCAAGTGGTGCCTCAGTCGCCTGAGCTCGATGCGCTCGCCGAGGCACGGCGGCGCTACGACACGGCGTTGCGCCACGCGGTGCAGGCGCTGCGTGCAGAGAGGACGTCGTGGACTGACATTGCGCTGGCCTGTCACGTGCGCGTCGCTGACGCGCAAGCCGCCACCAATCATCTCAGTACAACTGTAGACAACTGTACTTAGCACTAGTACAGTCACACTCAGCCCAATAAGAACGGGCCCTGGAGTTGCCTCTCCAGAGCCCGTCACAACGTCAAGCAGAGGTGACCTGCCGACATGACGAGCCTATCCCTCCCCCTGTGGGACGCCGCCCGCCTCGCCACCGCGCTGCGCGAGCACAATCTCCCCGGGCAGCGGTCAAAGACCGCGATCACGAGACTCCGTCGCGAACGCAACCGCCACCGGCCCGCCGCCGTCCCCCCGCCCACTGTGGTCGAACGCCTCCACGCCCACCTGATCGGCCGCTACACCGCCGAGATCCGTCGCCGCGGCGGCGAGACCGAGATTCCCGGCGACCGCTCTGACACCTTCCTCAGGGTGGCCGACCGTCACGACGGCCTGGTGCTCCTACACGCCGAAGGGTGGCGCTACTACTCCCGCCGCCACGGCTTCCACCGCGCATCCCTCTCCTACGTGTGCGGCCGAGAGGACGGGCAGCTCTGGGCCGTACGTGTCCCCGGCACCATCACCACCGTCGCCGAAGCCCTCGACTGGATCACCCCGAAGGCCGTCAAGGACGCCCGCGCCGCCGGACGACAGGTTTGGCGGCAAGGCGACGTCTACGCCGTCCAGACCAGCAAGCAGTACGACGGCCGCGGCGACTTGCCCGACAACCATGTCTGGGACAAAGACGCCCGCACTCTCACCCACCCCGAACACGGCACGCTCCTCCTACCTGGCCCCGTCAGGTTCGTACCGCAGAACGCGTACATGATGGGCCGCGGCGGTAGCCGCGCCTACGCCGACTAACACCTCTCGGCCCCGCGCCACCCGGTCCGGGGCCGCCACATGCAAGACCACAAGGAGCTGACCACGTGAGCATCGACAAGCTGCCCGCCAACCCGCGCATCCAGGTCCGCGTGGACGACACCACCGCCGAGTGGCTAGCCGACCGCGCCACCCGCATGCACAGCGAGAGCACCAACATCCAGGCCAAGACCGAGCTGGGCATGTGGCGCGACGCCCTCGCCTACGAAGTACGCCGCATCCGCCTCACGCTCAACCACGCCCTTTGCCTCGCGGACGTTCTGAACGGCCATGTGATCACCCCTGGCCTCGGCTATCGGCCCGGCATCGTCTACGCCGAGTGCTACGACGCGTTCCATCTCGCCGACGAGGGCAGTCCCGTCCCTGGCTACTCCACGTACGGCAAGAAGTGGGATATCGACGAGAGGGCCTTCCTCGAATACCTGGGGAAGCTCTCCCCTATCGCTGATCACGCCCTGTTGGACGCGATCAACCGCTGGTGGGCTCTCCAGAGCGAGGAGCCAGACCTGGACGATGCCGAAGCGTTCACGCGCGTCGGGCTGCGCCTCATCGAGGAGCCCACCACAGAGGCCCCGACAACGGCCTGATGACGCAAGCTTCATCAGCAGAGGGCCCCGCTCCGGCGGGGCTTTCCTCATTTCACGCCTCCGGATACTCCGGGGTGAGGTCGTACTGGAGCCGGTACCGATCACCCGGCCACACCTCGACCCGCAGCGCCAAGATCCGCTCCTGCGCGTACAGGACGGTCTCCTGCTCCAGCACCGGCGTCACCGGCAGCAGGTCGAGGGCGCTGCTCTCCTCCACGGTCGGCATCCGCGCCACAGTCTGCGCCTCACCGCGGGTGACGCGTATCCCGGCCTGCGCCAGCAGGACCACGTCAGCGTGCGGCAACGGCTCATGCGAAGCGAGCTGAGGAACGGCGTCCGTCACCGACTTCGACCAGAACGTCTCAGAGATGCGCCCGCCGATCGTGCGCCGGCAGAACACGCCAGGCTCGTTCGGCTCCTGCGCCTGCAGCGCGATCGGCGCGGCCACGCGCGTCACGGTCAGGTGCGCCCCGAACTCCCGGTTGGCCAAGTCCAGGCGCGTCGGGTAGGGCTCCCGCTCGTAGGCGCGGACGAACACGCCACGCTTGGGCGCCGAGGCCACCAGCCCCTGGGCGGCAAGATCCTCCATGGCCCGCTGCACCGTGTTGCGCGACACCCCATACCGCTCACGCAACTCGTTCTCGCTCGGCAGCTTCTCCCCCGGAGCCAGCCGCTCCACGCCAGGAGGCAGAGGGCCGCCGACGATCGCCGCGCGCACGTCCTTCACGATCCGCTCGTACGGATGTCCTCCGGCCATCAGGTGTGCCCATCCCATCGCTGTCGGTGGCGTGCCGACACCAAGAGTGCCAGCAGGTGAGGCCACACGGGTATCGGCTTGGCCCAACAACGTCAACAACTCCCCTTGTCGAACTACACCCTTCAAGTTAACTTGTAAGGTGTAATCCGCCAAGAGAGAACGCGCCGGGAGGCCGAGAATGAGCGTCACCTTCATGATCTGGCTGATCGTCTTCGTCGGCCTGCCGCTGGGCTCCTCCATCGCCACCGGCACCGAGACCACCCCCGCGCAGCTGCTCGACAACCTGCGCGCCATGACGCCGGCCGCGCGCCTGCGCGCGGTCGCCACCGTCCTGTACGGCGTCGGCGGCGGGTTCGCCCTCACCGTCCGCGAGGTCGCGCGCATCGGCGCCATCGCCACCGCCGCACTCGCCGTCGCCGCCGGCCTGGTGCTCCTCACGATCGCCTGGCGGCTGGGGCTCCTCACCGGCCTGCCGATCCCCTCCCCTGCCTAACCCGCCAGGAGCCCGTCATGATCCTGCCCGCCCGCCACACCTGCCCGGCCTGCCGCGGCGACGGCGCCACCAGCTACCCCCTGCGCGACACGCTGGCCGTCGTGCGCTGCTGGACCTGTCGAGGCCGGGGACACGTCCGGGACTGGACCGGCTTCCAGATCCGCGCCCTCGACGCCGCGGCGCTGGTCGCCGCCCTGGCCACGCTCGGCGCGGCCGCCGCCTACACCGCCGGACTTCCCCTGATCCCCGCCACCCTCCTCGCCTTCCTGGAGAGCTGACCCATGGACAAGATCGACCGCTACGTCGTGGCCGCCGGCAGCGTTGCCATGGCCGTCCTGATCACCGTCTTGCCCGAGTGCAGTGTCGCCGCCAAGCTCGCGGCGGCCGCCTATCTCACGCTGTTGATCGTCGGCGTGTTCGTGGCCGTGATGGTCAACGTCCGAAAGACCGACCGGCGCTCGCGCGCCTCTCTGACGCCTGACCAGCGGCGCAAGGCCGACCAAGGCCGCCGCTGAAGATGTTCCCGCGCGGGAACTACTGATCTTGAAGAGACTCGCCCTACCGCTCGACCTCGCACGATGAAGGAGCTCCCCGTGGTTCACCGGCCCCTCGACCGGCAGGCCCCCACCGTCGAGCCCGCCGACGCCGTGCTCGACGGCAAGCTCATCCCCCGCCCCGTTCACGGCCTGGCACCCCGTCCCGCCTGGACCGCGCCCCTGGTCAAGCCTGCCTTCATCCGCGACCCCGCCCAGACCGCCCGCGCCATGCTGCGCGCAGGCGTCCGCGTCCCCGTCCGCTTCCCCACGGCCGTCCTGCGCGGCTCCGGCCGAGCCCTCGTCGCCTGGTGGCGCTGGGTGCAGGCCGAGGAGGAACTCGCCACGCTCCTCCGCACCGGCACCATCACCCCCAAGGACCTGAAGGAGATCGCCGAACTGCGCAAGGCCCGCCGGACGTCCACCATCTACACCCTCGGCAGCAGCGGCGCGGGCGGCCTCATCCTGCACGCCACCCAGGGGGTAGGCGCGACGCTCCTGGCGGGCTTCGCCGGCGTGCTCGGCCTTGCCGCTGCCGGCCGCCGCACCGATCCCGCCGCCGCGCTGCCCGGCCTGCCCGCGGTCGGGTCGGCCGAGCCGTCCCCCGACGTCGCGGTCACCAACGAGGTGCTGACGGACGCGTTCGTCGCCGCCGGGATCATCAAGGCCGGCCAGGTGGTGAAGCTGGTCAGCCTCCCCCACCACGACGGCAAGGCGCTGACGGTGGTGGCCGAACTCCCGAAGGGCAAGACCGGCGCCCAGGTCGGCGAGACGAAGGCGCACGCGGCGCTCGCGTCCGCGTTCGGCGTCGACGTCGCCCAGCTCGACGTCGAGCGGGTGAAGGGCAACGCGCGGCTCGTGTCGCTGTGGCTGTCCGACGACGACCCGTACGACCGGCCCGCCCGTCGCTCGCCGCTGGTCGACGCCGAGGCGTGGGATCTGTGGCAGCCGGTCCCGATCGGCGTGGACAAGCGGGGCCGCATCGTCTACCTGCCGCTGGTGTTCACGAGCGTGCTCGTCGGCTCGATGCCGCGCATGGGCAAGACCGTCTATCTGCGCGCGCTGGCGATGGCGGCCGCGCTCGACCCCTCCGCCCGGTTGTTCATCTGGGATGGCAAGGGCGGCAAGGACTTCGCGCCGTTCAAGGACCTGTGCCACGGCTACGGCAAGGGCGTGCGCGGCGACACCGTCGAGCGGCTCGTGTTCGCGCTGCGGGGCCTGGTCGCCGACATGAACGACCGGTACGAGCGGCTGGAGGAGTTCGACGACGACGTGTGCCCCGACAGCAAGGTCACGCCGGAGATGACCGCGGACCCGTCCCTCGGGATGGGGTTCACCGTGGTCATTCTGGACGAGGTCCAGCGCTACCTGGAGGACCCCGTCTGGGGTGAGGAGATCACCGAGGCCCTGACCGACCTGGCCAAGGTCGGCCCGGCGCTCGGGTTCGTCATCATCCTGGCGACGCAGAAGCCGGACGCCGAAACCATCCCCGACTCGCTGCGCGGGCAGCTCGGCACCCGGATCGCGCTGCGCACGATGACCTACCAGGCGTCGGAGACGATCCTGGGCACCGGCACCAGCAAGGCCGGCCACAACGCGGCCGACTTCGCCCTGCACCACAAGGGGTGGGCGTTGCTGCGCGGCGCTGAGGACATCGACCTCGGGGCGGACGTGGTCACGCTTCACGGCTACTTCGCGAACGTGCCCGACGCCCGCCAGGTGGCCGCGCGGGCGGCGGCGCTGCGCCAGGCCGCAGGGACGCTGCCCGGCAAGGTCTCGGCAGGCAGGCCGGATGGGCGGGAGCGGATTCCTGCGCTCCTGGCCGACATCGCCGACCTGGCCGACGCCGACGCCGGCCCGCGCCTGTCCACCACCGGGATCATCGACAAGCTCGGGCTCGACATGTCGGCCAAGGCTCTCGGCGCGCAGCTCGCCCGCTGGGGCTGCCCTGTGGACCGGCAGCAGATCAACGGCCGCGAGGTCCGCGGCCCGGCCACCGCCGACATCCGCGCCGCCGTGCACCGCATCACGCACGGCGGCCCCGTCGAAACCATCCGCTCCGCCTAGAACCCCTGGTGAGAGGACCATCGTCATGGCGAAGAAGACGCCCGACCCGCTCGACATGCTCAACCGGCTCGGCGCCAAATGTCGCCCAGCCTGTTCGGCGACACCGGCGGCCGAATCATCTGCGCCAACTGCCGCACGAGCCCGTGCGCATGCGTCGACTGCGGCGTGTGCGGCTTCGGCCTCATGGACGGTGAGTGCCCGAGGGGCTGTGACCAATCCACCGGATGACGCGCCGACCGATCCGCCGGCCCGACGCTTCGCCGGGCCGCCCCGGCGGATCGGACCGGCGGATTGAATCCCGCCGCCACCTGCGGAAACACCGCGTGGTCGGCGGGTCGGCAGATACGCCGCCGCCCTGCCAAGATCCACTCCGTTTCCTCGCCCCGACCCTCATCTGCCCACCCGCCGACTTGACCGCCCCTCCCCCTGCTTGAAGGTGACTGACAGTGAGTAAGACCCGTGAGCTTGACCGCGACCTCCTCGGCGACGTGCTGTTCCTCGGCATCGGCGCCGTGGTGCTGTGGGTCAGCTTCGACACGTTGACCCACCTCGCCGAGCTGTCGGGATGGGCCACCGTCTGGGTACTGCCGAACGGCTGGACGATCCGGATGGCGTGGGCGCTGCCCGTGGCGGTGGACTTCTACGCCATCGCCACCGCGCGGGCCTGGCTGATGCGCCGCAAGTGGGTCAGCCAGGCCACCCGCGATCACGCCCGGCTCGGCGCCTGGTGGGCGATCGGCGGCAGCGTGGTACTGAACTCGGTCTCGCACGCCCTGACGATGCTTCGGTACCGCGCGGAGTCCGGGCACGGCGTGATCCTGGCGGTACTGATCGGCGCGGTACCACCCGTGGTACTGGCCGCCATCGCGCACCTGCGCGCCCTACAGAACCAGGACCGCGCCGAGGCGGCCGAGCGGGACCGGGCCCGCGCCGAGCGCGCGGCCGAGCAGCAGGCCCGCCGCCTTGAGGCGAAGTCCGGTACCGGCGCCCGGCCCAACCCCGGTACCGGGACGCCGGTACCGCAGAGCCCCGGCACCGGGGCGGTACCGGCCCCTGCCGGTACCGGTACCGCTCCGGTACCGGCGGTCGCCCCCGGGACCAGTACCGCCCCAGCAACCGGTACCGGTCCGGGAAACCCCCTCGTGCCGCCGCGCCCCCGCCCGTCTCGAACGGCCCGGCCTGCCCCGGCCCCCCCCCCCCACCAGGAGCAGGAGCCCGACGCCGACAAGGGCACCACCCTGCTCACCGCCCAGGACCTCGACTTCGCCGAGCAGTTCATGAAGACCAACCCCGGCGTCACGCCGACCAAGCAGAACCTCATGGACGGCGGCATGGGCAGCAACCGAGCCCTGAGAATCCGGGCCTACATCGAGACCGCCGTCAAGGCGGCCGGAACCAGTACCGCCGCCCAGGCCGGTACCCGCCCGGCCGGCGCCCGTCCCGAGAAGCCGGTACCGGCCGACACCGGTACCGCTACCCCCCTGCCCGCCGGTACCGATTCCGGCGGTACCGAACCCGACTCCCCCAGGCCCGCCGATACCGATCCCAGCGGTACCGGAGCCAACTCCCCCGAGCCCGCCGGCACTGACGCCTCCGACGCCGGTACCGACACCGCCGTCAACCAGTAACCCCTCCCGGTACCGCCCGCGCGGTACCGGGACCGCCCCCGGGAGGAACCCGCCATGCTCAACCTGATCACCCGCAACCGCGCCGACGCCCCCACGGCCGAGCCCGCCGAGCCTGCGCCGATCGCCCGCCGTACCCGCCCCACCCGGCCCGCGCCTGACCTCCTGACCATCCACAGGAAGGCGCTCGCCCTCGCCGTCAGCAACCTCGTGCTCAGCCCCCGCAATCAAGCCCGGGGCCCCGAGAGCCGGCTTGGCTCACTGCACGACGACATCGAGGCCCTGGCGGGCTGGCTCGCTGACGCCCCGGACGGAACGGACTACGACACCCGCGTGGAAGCGCTGGAGGCCCACATCACCATCTACGGCGGAAAGGCGGACAGCTACTGGGCGGAGGAGAGAGGCAGGTGGGAAAGCCGCAGCTCTGGTCAGGCGCTCGTCCTCCACGCCCAGAAGACCTATGACCAGATCGTGAGGCTCACCACCTCCTGACCGGCCAAGCGGAAGGGGCGGCACCCGCGCGGGGTGCCGCCCCTTTGCATGTGACCGTCAGGCCGCCGCCGGCACCGTCCGGACCGGCACCCCCGCCGCCTCCAACGCGGCCCGCACCCTGGCCAGGCTGCACCCCAACGTCGCGGCCGCCCCACGACCGCCCGTCTCCCGCACCAAGGCCACCAGCTTGGCCGCCTTCGGCAACCGGGTGATCCCCTCACGCTCCAGCGCGGCCTTCACCCGGCCCGGCGAACACTCCAGCTCGGCGGCCAGCCGACGCATCGAGCCGGCCCGGTCGTACGCCAACGCCAGCGCCTCCCCCGCCGGGATCGGACGGCGGCCGTACCCGAGGGCCCGCAGCTCCCGCCGGACGTGCCCCTCGGAGAAGCCGGTCATGATGGCGATTGCCCCGGCCGGCCACCCCTGCCCCGCGAGAATGGCCGCCCGGTGCCGGTCGAACCGGCGCCGCCGGCCGCCAGGCGGACAGCCGCCCGGCCGCAGCGGCAGCCCGGCCTCGGCCACGATGTTCCGGATCGACTGGGCCGACACCCCGAACCGGGCCCGCAACGCGGCCGTCTTCTCCCCCGCCCGGTAAGCGGCCACGATCGCCTGCCGCGTCCCGGCGGGGATGCGCTTGGTCGACGGGCCGCCGCGCGGCCGCATCGCCACCCCCGCGGCGACCAGCGCCTCATGGACGGCGGTGTGGGACCAGCCGAGACGGACGCCGATCGTCCGCACGCTCAGCCGCTCATCAAGGTAGAGACGCCGGGCCTCATCGACATCGAGGACACGGCGGGGAGGGGTCGCGTTCACGCCCCCGACCATGCCGAAACGGGGCGCTTACGTCGCGCCGGGACGCTACCGCGCGGCCGGTCTACCGTGCCCGGCCATGACGAAGACCCACATCAACCGCGGCCTCGCCCAGCAGATCGCCGCCAAGGCGGCCCGCCGCGTCGACCAGGTCGCCGACGACGTCGCCCAGGCCGCCCGCGACAACGCCCCGGCGGCGAAGACTTGGGTCACCGACGCCGACGAGCAGGTGCGCCCCTCCCACGCCGAAGCCCACGGCCAGACCATCCCCGCCAACATCGACTTCCGGCTCACGGCCATGGAGTACGAGCCGAAGGGGCGCGGCCGCGGCGGGAAGGCACTCAACCCGGATGGCGGCTGGAAGCTCCTGGAAGGCGTGTGGGACGTCGGCGACCACCCGCGCGACGAACGCCTCCCCTACCACCAGACGGTGAA
Source organism: Nonomuraea sp. NPDC001684 (assembly GCF_053596515.1). NCBI lineage: Bacteria > Bacillati > Actinomycetota > Actinomycetes > Streptosporangiales > Streptosporangiaceae > Nonomuraea > Nonomuraea sp. NPDC001684. The sequence continues at coordinate 2,604 of NZ_JBSFGJ010000233.1, read as the reverse complement.
CTGCCGGTGCCGCGCCGTCGACCTGCCCGGCGCCATCGCCTCCCGCGTCCACACCACCCCAGCGCACTCGAACGGCCGGACCATCACCGCCACCGTGTCAGTGTCGTTCGCGCGGATCGGCGAGTCCGAGCACTCCGAACGCGGCGGCGGCTGGCTCGCCGCGGCCGCCCGTCAAGCAGCTGCGCACGCCCGCGCGAGGCGACGTTAAGCCCGAGAACCGGCATCCTCCCGGCGACCAGCACCAACCCGGGAGGAACCATGTCCGAGCAGCGCGTCAGCTTCACCCTCGCCCACCCGCTCCGCACCGAGGACGCCGAGGACCTGGGCCTGGAGCCGCAGGTCTACCAGGCCGGCGAACGGCTCATCCTGAACAGGCGGGAGGCGATGCGGCTGGTGGGCGCCGGGTACGTGCTCGGCGCTGAGCCGTCCAAGCCCGCGACCGTTCAGGCCGCGCTCACCCCGGTCAAGACCAGCCCGGCCGTCAAGCCCGCGCTCGGCAAGGCCGAGACCGGCAAGAGCGAGTAGGCAGGCCAGCACCCTCATGCATTCGATCGCTGACGCCGACCCGACCCCGCCCGCCCTCGACGTGTTGACCGGCAGTGCCCGCCTGGCGGCCGAGCTGGGCAGCGCGGGCCGGGTCGGCGCCAAGCATGTGCCGCCGTACCCGCGCCTGCGGGTACGGCCGACGCCCGGCGGCAGCGAGAACCTGCACACCAAGGAAGTGGTCGTCCGGCTGAAGTTGGAGGCGCTCGACTCGATCGAGGCACCGGTGGGGGAGTGGCGACTACGGCGCATCCTGTACGTGGCACTGGAGGAGCTGACGACCCTGACGAGCCTGCCGCGCGAGGACGGCCAGGTCGTCGTCACCGAAGTCCGGTCAGCGGTGGGCGGCGGCCCGGTCGAGGAGGCGGACGGCCGCAGTCGCTACATCGCCACAGTGGCCCTCTACTGCCACCCCGGCTAGGCGTTAATGATCTTGTCGCACATGTGCGACAAGATCATTTCCCGGGGGGAGGCGTCACCTCCGACGCTCCACGGCGCAGCCCAAAGCGCCGGTATGCTCGGCGTCGAACCAGTGATGAGGTTTGGAAAGGCCGCCGCTCCGACCAAGAGTGGCGGCCTTTTCTGTCCGGCGACGCCGCTCTTGTCCGAGACCCCAAGTGAACAACTCTCTAGGATGTCCTTCGTGCGACTCCCGCCGCCCCTCTTTCCGGCCGGGCTCGCCGCCTCATCACTGGAAGGACATCCATGTACGTCACGCACCGCTCGGCGAGGTGGAGCCGGTGAGCCAGCCGACTGCCCCCGTCCAGCTCAACCGCGAGGAAGTTGAAAAGCAGCTCGCCGTCCTGTACGCCCTGATGTCGCCCGAGGAACGCGCGTTCCTTGAGGTGATCGTCGCCGCAGTCAAGGCCAACGGCAAGCCCATCAGGATCACCATCGGCAACCTGAAGGGCGGCGTCAACAAGACCACGACCGCCGTCTTCCTCGCCCTCCTGCTCGCCTTCACCGGGGAAAACGTCCTCCTGGTGGACGGCGACGGCACCAACAACTCCTGCCTGCTATGGAAGCTCGGCGCGGGGGAGCACTGGCCGGTCAACCTCCAAGTCATGGCGTGGGGGACACCGGACCTGGCCAAGCGCATCAAGGCGATGGAGGGCCAGTTCTTCCATCTCGTCGTAGACACCGGCCCCCAGCACAAGGGCGTTCTGGAGTCCGCGCTGTACGTGACGGACACTCTTCTGATCCCGTGCCAGTCCACTCCGATGGACACGTCCCAGCTCGACCCGACGTTCGAGCTCGCCGAACGAATCGACGCGATCAAGGAACTGGCCAGCGTGGTCATGTTCGCCCGCGCCAAGAAGCCCGGCGGTAAGGACACCCACCTCACCAGGAAGTCGTACGCCCGGCTCGCGGAGAAGAAGCGTCCAGTCCTACCGATGCCGCTGTACGACAACGGCAAGTACGCCGAGGCGTTCCCGGTCTTCCCCCGCGAATGGGTCCAATACCCGGAGATCCTGGCCGAGATCGTCGCGTTCGCTCTCGACCTGGACGAGGTGCCCGCCGACCCTAAGAAGGCGGCCAGCCTTGACGGAGGGAACTAGGGGTGACGGAGACCATGACCCAACCGAGCGAGCGTGAGCGCCCCAAGCGGCAGCGCACCGGGGGCGGCCGCAGCGGGGAAGACCGTGCCGACGAAGCGTTCAATGCGCTCGACAAGGCGAAGGAGGAACTGGCCAAGCTCAACGCCACCGGAGATGGGGGAGTAGGGGCCGGCGTCCTCGACCTCTCGCCAAACCCGGAGCTTGTCGGCACGGTGCTCGGCGTACCGCAGCCCGCGTTCCAGGTCCCGACCGGCCCGCAGTACGAGGACGCGCCCGCCACTGCCGACCCGCGAGACAAGCTGATTCACTACGAGCGGATCATCATGGGCGCCCAGGAAGCCCACGACGGTGCCGTGGAGCGCGCAGACCGGTACCTGACCCTCACGCAGGGCCTGGCGCTGGAGGCCGTCAAGAAGGACGACCTATGGCTGATCGGCGACGGCCGCGTCACGGTCAACGGCCAGGTCGTGCGCCGCTTCGGCGCCAAGGTCGACCCCGCCGC
>NZ_JBSFGJ010000232.1:0-14863 GCF_053596515.1 Nonomuraea sp. NPDC001684 | reverse complement strand
GCCCGCGAGGGCTGCGAGCGTCAGGCCGCGTTCGGTCCTCAGTTGCCTCAGTCGGCGGCCGAAGAGTGGTAGCAACAAGGCGTGGTTGCTCGCGGTAGCCGCGGGTTTCGTGGCCGCCTTCGCCTTCCTCACCCTCGCCTTGGACGGGGGCATGGCTCTGGGCGTGGCCTACGGCATATGGGCCGCGGCCGGCGTGGCCCTGACCGCGATCACCTCCCGCCTCCTGTTTCGCGAGCCGCTCACCAAGGTCATGGCCTTGGGGATCGGCCTGATCATCGTCGGCGTCCTGTTCATCGAACTGGGCGCTGCCCACTGACTGGGCCCCGGCAGCAAGGAAGAAACTCCAACCCCTAGACAAGATCGACACCATCAAGGTGCCAAGACCCTGCCACGGCCCGCCCGGCCTCAGGGGTCGGGCAGGCCGGTCACGGGCAGGACGCTCACAGCCCGGCAGACAACGCGCCGATGCTCAGGCGCGCGTTCAGGTTCAGCCGGACCTCGCCGTAGGGGCGCACGTGCTGCCAGAACAGCGGGGTCAGGCCGCGCCGGTCGGCAGGGGTGACCAGGTCCGCCCACTGGGGCTCGGCCAGCACGTCCTGCAGCATGAGGGTGTTGACGTAAACCAGCGCGGCTTGCAGGATGCGCAGGCACAGCGCGGTCATCTCCACCTCCTCGCGCCGGTTGGTGGAGATCTCCCCGCCCCGGCCGTAGCAGATGACGGCGTTGGCGCCGTTCCACGCCTCCACCACGTTCAGGCCCTCCTCGATCTCGCGCTGCAGGTCGCGATCACACAGGTAGCGGGCCACGAAGACAGTGCGCTGGGCACGGCCGATCTCCAGCATCGCCTGGTAGGCCGGGTGCGAGGCCGAGCGAGTGAACCGCGACAAGATCGCCTCGGTGGAGGCGGTGCCGGTCCGGATCGCGGTGGCGTACTTGATCACCTGATCGTAATTCCGGGCGATCAGGTCCCAGCGCACCGGCCGGGTCAGCGCCGGCGCGAGCCGCCCGTAGCGGGCGGCGTCGCCCGGTTCGGCCTGATACAGCCGCACGTGGTTGATCTGCTTGATCCGCGGCAGCAGGTCGACGTTCAGCAGCCGCGTGATGCCGAAGCCGATCTCCGACTGGCCATGGGAGTCGACGTAGTTGCCCTCGACCTTCATCGTGGTGCCGTGCCGGATCGCCCCCTCCACCATCGCGGCCACCTCCGAGGCCGAGGCCTTCAGCGTCTGGGAGTGCACAACCACCGAGCCGCGCTCGACGTGCCAGTACACCAGCACGCCGCGGCCGCCGTAGCGCGAGTGCCATTCGGTGAACAGGTTTTGATCCCAGGCCCGGAAGTGGGTGGAGTCGGAGGCGACCGCCGTGGATCCGGCGCCCCACAGCCCGGCATCGCGCGCGGCGAAGGTGGCGTTGGCGATCTCGACCGCGACCATGCGGGCAACCTCGGCGCTCAGATAGCGGCGCCGCACGTACCGCAGCTCTTCTTCGTTGTGCGGGTGCGCGCCGGAGGTGACCGAACGGATCCCGCAGTTGGTGCCGTAGGCGTAGATGAGCAGCATCAGCCGCTCGGCCAGCACCTGCCCGTCCAGATGGCCGCCACCGGTCAGCGCGGCCACCTTCTCCAGGCAGCCGGTTCGCAAGATCGCCTCCTTCAGCACGTCGATCAGCGGGACGGCGCTCCACCGGCGGGCGACCTCGTTCTTGATCCGGCGCAGGTTGCGCGGCTCGGGCGCGGCCTCGATCGGGGACAGCTTGATCGCGCCGGACTTGCGTTCGGCGATCTGCAGCCACGCCAGGCCGGGCAGGCGCGCATCGAGCTCGGCCAGCGCATCGCGCACCTCCTGGCGCAGCGCGTCGCAGAACGCCTGCGGGTCGCGCGGCTTGCGCAGCTCGGCGTAGTGCTCGGCACGGCGGGCCTCGAAGTCGGCCGGCAGATCCTCATCTGGGTTGCGCCAACGGCCCGCCCCGGCCACCCAGATCTCCTTGCACCGCAGCTGATCGCGCAGCGCCTGGAAGGTGGCCACCTCGTACACCATCCGCGCCACCCGGCTCCGGCCGCGCGTGTCCTGGCGATAGATCAGATCCGACCAGTCGCCCTGGGGGCCGCGATACGCAGGCGGGGCCTCGCCGGCCGGGTAGTAGGTGATGTTGCCCGCCTTGGCGTAGCGCCGCACCAGCTGCAGCGCTTCGATCACCGGCCGGTGCACGCTGTTGGTCGAGGCGAACTCCAGCACCTCGATCAGCTCGATCAGGCCGCGCCGGTAGTGGCCGGTGTAGGAGGCCTTGAGTGTGGTCTGCACCGTGCGCCGGTAGATCGGCCCCTTGGTCTTGAACTCCTTGACCAGCTCGCGCAGCGTCTCCTCGCCGCCGCGCACCGCCGGGAACACCACCTGCCGCACCGTGCCGTCCGGCTCCGCGAGCGCCGCATCGGCGATCGTGAACAGCAGGTTCTCCTTGCCCGAGACCCGCTTGAAGGCGTTGACAAGTTCCTCGGTCACCCTGCGCTCAGCCCGCGCCCCGATCCGATGCACGGTGGCGATCAGCAGGTCGACCAGGTTGTCGGTCATCTCCCGCTCCCGCTCGGCCACCAGCGCCGCCAGCAGCGTCACCGCACCCGCCGGCGAGCTGTCCGCCCGGCGACGCAGATGCGAGGGCGACTCCACCATCGCCCGCGCCTTCCAGCCCGCCAGCACCTTCGGCGCCACGTCGGAGAACAGCCCGCGCGGCAGACCGATCGCCCGGATGGCCTTCAGCTTGCCGATCTCGGTCAGCATCGACTCCAGGCTGACGTTGCCCGGCATCGCCTTGATTAGCGCCAACACCGAATCGGCCTCCTCATCGTCGAGGCCCCGCTCGTCGACGCCCGGCTCCTCAGCGGCTCCCAGCTGATCCTCGGCTCCGAGCTCGTGCTTGGCGCCGCCCGGCCGCGGGGCATCGCCGGTGGCCGCTGCGACCAAAGCCAGCGGGCGGGCCCGAGCGGCCGCGTCGATGCGCGCTGCGATCCGGGCGAACCAGGTGGCCTCCGCCGTGTGCAGCGCCGAACGCACGATCCGCGCCACCCGGGCCGGAGTGGGCGGCTCGATCCGTTCGCGGCGGCACTGCCCGAGCAGCTCATCCCGGACGCGGTCGGGGTTGCGCTCGGCGTGCGCGACGGCGGCCGCGAGCCAGTCGGTCAGCTTGTCGGCGTCGGCGACGCTGCACATCCGGTAGCCCAGGTGGGCGCGGATCTGCGTGCGGTGGTATTCGATGGTGCTGCCGTTCCACTCGTACAAGCCGAGGTCGGCGGCGGGAACTTTCATCTGGCGGGCGACATGCTCGACGGCCTCGTCCGGCAGCTCGGCCCGGCCGCGGGGGAAGCGGCCGTGCTGGGTGTAGAACTTCAGCAAGAGCGCGAACCCCAGCCGTGTCGCACCGCGTTTGCCGGAGATGAGGACCATCTCGTCCTCAAGGACCGTCCAGTGCTCGACCAGGTCGTCAATGCCTAACGCCGCGCGCTCCATGCCAGAAGATCCGTCGGGGCTGGGCGGGCATTACAGCTTCCTCACCGGTCATGATCATCCGCGTTTGGGGCTGGTGACACGTCCGTTAACGGCACCCCTTGCTTCCGTCAGAACGATGACGGATCCTGGAATTTGCCTGTGCTATCAGGGACGCTCCCGTCAGGCGTGAACCGATGGACAGTCCCCACGGATGCTCTCAAGTGGGGCACCACCTATGCCTGGAGGGTGGACGTCACCGACGCGTGGAGCGGCACGGCGTCTTCGGCGTACCGGACGTTCGTCACTGGGGTCCGCCAGCCGACGATCGGCTCACAGCTGGCCAACCGCGACATCGGTGGTCAGGAGTACCAGGCCGTTACGGGAAATTACACCACCACAGTGGTGGACGCCTCCGTGGCGACCGTAGGACCGGCCTTGACGGTTGCGCGCACCTACAACAGCCTGGACGCCCGGCGTGATGGCCTGTTCGGCGCCGGCTGGTCCACCCGGTACGACATGCGCATCCAAATGGAGCCAAGCACGTCCTTGCTGGTGACCTACCCCGATGGCCGCCGACTGAGGTTCGCACCGAAGGGCGACGGCACCTTCCAGGCGCCGCCCGGGATGTATGCCACGTTGGCCGCGGTGTCCGGCGGGGGCTGGAAGCTGATGGACAAGTCGTCGACCGTCTACCACTTCAGTGGGCAAGGGGCGTTGGTGATAGAGGAAGGCCAGTTCGCTGGCTGGAGCCAGGGTGGGATCGAGTAATGAGGTGGCCAGTCGGTAGAGTTCCTGCCCTTCTCCGAGGTGGTATTCGATGACGCGGACGGTGACCTGGGCGGGTATGTCGCGGTTGGCTCGTCGGCGTTGCTTGGCTCGGTTCGAGCCGATGCGCACGGTGGCGAGGTAGCTGCCGTCGGGCAGGTCACCGACGCGATGGCGGGCCACCTTGGGCCGGATGCGCCACAGGAGGTGGGCGCCGGTGCTGGTGAAGGCATGCCATAACTCGACACCCAGCATGTTGCGATCGGCTAGCACGAGGGTGTTCGGACCGGTGGCTGGCACGAGTTGGCTGGCAAGGGTTATCTCGTTGTCGTCACGTTCGCCGACCGCTGCAGCGATGATCGAGTGTGTCCCGATCTCGAATAAGACACCGAGCTCTACCTGCGGATATCCGTATTTCTCCAGGATGTTAGCGCCTTTGCGCAGGAAGGCTGCGGCGTTGGCTGGGGTGTCGGCAACGGCAAGCGCGGTGCCGTCGAATGCAGTGAGTCGAAGTCCTCGCCAGAATGCTGATGGGCATGTATCAAGGCTGGCCATCGGGCCGGTGACCTGGTCAAAGACTTCCTGCAGCACGGCTGGCCCCACGCGTCGCCGGGCACGACACAGCGAGGACTTGTTGGGGACGTGCCAAAGGCCGGTGTCTTCGGCGTCGGCGGGTACCAGCTCGCGCAGTACGTGCTCGTAGCCCAGATGCGGAAACAGGCAGCGTGCCATTTCGAAGTAGACCATCGTCCGGGTCGAGAGCAGGCGACGTCTCTGCTCATACCGCCCGCACTTGGCGATGGCCGCATCTATCAGCTCCGGCGGGCACCATCGCGTGAGAACGCTCAATCCCACCTCTGGACAGCCTTCTTCACCCATAGTGATGGAGCTACTCCATTATGCATGCAAACGCAACGGCATTGCCCCGTCGAGGACAGACGCCATCGGCACTGCCCGCGCAGACTCAAACGCGTCAGCGCCCGCTTCGCCCGCCTCAGACCCGGCTCACGCTCTTCCTCGCCATCGACTCTACTACCGACCGTCACTCTCGCTGGCAAACCGCCATAAGGCAACGGCATTGACGCGCCGGGTCGAGACGCCGAGCAGGTAGCTGGTGGCGACCACGCTGATCAGCGCCTGCTCGGCTCGACGCTCGTTGCTGCGCTCGCCATAACCGGCCCCGCACATGCTGTCGGCCTCGGCTGACATCAACGTCTCGGCCACGGTCTTCACCATGGATCGCAACAAGTCGGGGTCGCCGGTGTCGATCTGCTGCGCCAGCCACTGCCCGGGCGTCACACTGTTGTCCGCGGCCATCACGTGTTCTCCTTCGATCTTGGTTTGCGCCTTCGAAAGATCACGCGATGGCCGTCACCATTTCACGACGACACACCTGTTGACCAGGTCAAACTCGTACACCACTCCCGTGGACGCAACCTCCGTCGCATCTGTGACTCCCAGCAAAGACGCGGAGGCTGCCAGCCTCCGCGGCGTTCCCGATGGACGAGTCTGCAGCGCCTCCTCGTCCGCGCCGTCGTCCGCCGACCCGCGTTCAGGTGGCGGCGCGGCAAGGGACGGGCTCGGCGCGTCGCCATGCTCCACGCAAGCTCCGCGAGTCCCGGCTTGACGATTTCGAGCACATCGTCCGCCTCTACCGGCAACTGCAGCCGGATGACCTGGACGGGCATGGGACGCGGGCTGCTCCAAGGCGATGCTGATGACCGGCTCCCGCAGACCCGCGACCCACGCCTTCTATCGCGCCTGCGGATTCTCCGGCGACGCCATTTCGGTTCGAAGCCGATAGATCTGGGTCTCGACATTCAGGCTGATCTGGCACTGCGTGGCGAAATAGTGTTTCTGCGCCTCGTCGAAGACCTCCTCGCAGCCGGTCTGTGTGCGCACGAACGAGAGCAGGCTCCAGGCGTCCTGTCTCCCGAGCCGGATCTCGTCCTTGCCGAAAACCGGTCGGGCGCCGCCGCCGTCGCGAAGCGTCGTCGAGAAATGCCGGACGAGCTCGAAGCCGAACTCCTGGGCACGCCTCGGCAGGTCGTTCAGGAGCAGCCGGTCGCCGGCATATGTTCGGTTGTAGGTCTGCATCATCCGCCGGACGATCTCCGGACCGGCGAGGGTGGCGTCGTTGACGTCGACGACGTACAGCAGGCCGCCGGGCCGGAGAATCCGTCGTATTTCCAGAAGCGCGAGGTCCGGGCTGCGGAGATGGACGAACACGAAGGTCGCGGTGACCACGTCCTGTGACGAGTCCCGCTCGCCCATGGCGTACGCGCTGCCTTCGCGGAAGTCGAGCTCCGGATATGCCGACCGGGCTCTCGTGAGCAGTTCGGGGGCGGGTTCGATGCCGCGCACCTGATAGCCGGCGAAGGGGGCCTGCTTGGCGATGGCGGCCAGATAGTCTCCCGGCCCGCTCCCGAGGTCCACGAGCGACGCGGGCGCGGACGGGAAGGGCGTCCTGGCCAGGCGCTGTCGTTGCTCGGCGAGCATCACCTGCCCCTGGGAGGCGAGGCGGGGCGTCTCCGTCCTGAGGCGTAGCTGTCTCAGGTAATGGTTCTCCGAGTTCAGGGCGGTCACCGCGAAGAGGTCTTCCCACTTGTTCTCGGCGAGGAAGTGGACCAGCGAGGGCACGGGAATGCCGCCATCGGCCGAGTATTTCCTCGTGAGCTCTCGGTGTTGCAAATAGAATCTTTCGAGTTCTTCCTCGCCCTCCACCTTCATCACCACCACGGTGTCCTCGCCGGAGCCGGCCTGGGCGTGATAGGTGAAATTCCTTCTCGCGTACCGGTCGACGAGGTGCAGGAGCGTGTCGGCGTGGACGTAGACGAAGAATTGGGACGGCGACAGCGATTCGCAGATCTGCCGCACCATGGAGGTTCCGAGCTCCGCGGTGACCAGCCGGCCCCGGTATTCCGGGAGTTCCACCCGCATGCCTATTCCGACCGTCGGCCCGTCCGTGGTGGACAGTTTCAAGGCGGCCAGTTCAGGGGCTCCCGGCTCGTAGACGTACGCGGAAATGGCGGCGACGATCTCCCCGTCGGAAAGGGCGCAGAGGTGCAGGCCGTCCGGATCCCGGTCGCGATGTATTCTCTTCTCCGGCCAGTTCATCTCGTCCATGAACACGCGTCTGCGCAGGTCAAGCATCGCTTCCCCGGCTTCGTCCCAGGTCAGCCACCGTGCTTCCAACTTCCTGCCATCATCCATTTCAGTGGACCTCCTGGTTCGGGCGAACGAATGCGTAGGGGAGCGGAAAGGCGCGGCACAGGTCTCGTACGGAGGCGGTCACCCGCTCGCGCACCGGGTCCGGCAGGGTGAGGCCGCCGTCAGGGGAGAGGGCGACATGGGTGAGCACCGTGTCGATCAGTTCGGCGCAGCGCTCCATCTCCGACGGGCCCATCCCGCGGAGCGAAACGCTGTTGCTGCCCAGACGGACCCCGCTCGTCGTCGTGGCCCCGCGGGTGTCGCCCGGGATCTTGTTCTTGTTGACCAGAACGTCGCAGAACTCCAGGGCCCGCTCGGCGGCGGCGCCGGTGAGGCCGTCCGGGACGCGGAACAGCACGATGTGGTTGTCGGTCCCGCCGCCCACCACCTCGTAACCGCGTCCGGCCAGCGCCCGGGCGAGCGCGTCGGCGTTGGCGCGGATCCGCAGGGCCAGTTCGCGGAACGCCGGGTCCAGCAGCCGACCGAGCGCACGGGCCTTCGCGGCGATGGTGTGCACCTCGGGAGAGCCCTGCATCAGCGGGAACACCGCGCTCTGGACGCGCCGGGACAGGGTCTGCACGCCGTCGTCGCTGAGCACGTCCGCGTCGCGGCCCATCATGATCAGCCCGCCTCGCGGACCGTACAACTGTTTGAACGTGCACGTCGTCGTGAAGTGCGCGGCGTCGATGGGGGTCGGGTGCAGGCCGGCGGCCACCAGTCCGGCGATGTGGGTGACGTCGGCCAGCACGTAGGCGCCCACGTCATCAGCGATGGCGCGGATGCGGTCGAAGTCGATCAAACGGGTGTAGGAGGTGGTGCCGCAGACGATCAGCCGGGGCCGGTGCGCGCGGGCGAGCTCGCCGAGCTGCCGGTAGTCGATCACGCCCTTGTCGTCGACCCCGTACGTGTGCGCCTTGAAGAGTTTGCCGCTCAGGTTGACCGCCGCCCCGTGGGTGAGGTGGCCGCCCTGGTCCAGGGACATGCCGAGGATGGTCTCGCCCGGCTGGAGCAGCGACTGCATCACGCTGTGGTTGGCGAAGCTGGCGCAATGAGACTGGACGTTGACGTACCGAGCACCGAAGACCTGTTTGGCCCGCTCGATCGCCAGCTCCTCGACCTGGTCGACGTGACGACACCCCGCGTGGTAGCGCTTGCCCGGGTATCCCTCGGCGGTGACGTTCACGATGCTGGACCCCGTCACGGCCAGCACGCTGGCGTCGGTGCCCCCGCTGGACGCGACCAGGGACAGCGACTGCGATTGGCGGCGATGCTCGCCTTCGAGCAGGTCGAACAGCACGGGATCGTCACGGCGTAACGTGTCGACGCCCTCGCTCAGACAGCGGCCGAGTGCGCTCTCCTTCATTACGTGCCTCCCTGTGCTTCTGGTCACCAGGTGCGGTCGATCTCGGGCATGGCGATGTGGAAGCCCGGTGGCGACGCGGCGCACCTGCTGTCGGCGGTGGAGGGTCGCTGCCGCGCCGCCCCGGACCGCCAGGGGCGAAGGTAGCGGGGGCGACTTGTGGCCGGCTTGTGATCGGGGACCCATCGGCGTCCACGAAGCCGCGCACTCACCAGCGGGCCGTCGCCGACCTTTAGGTCCTCATCGTCGAGGGGCGTCCGTGACCACATGTGAGCCACAAGGTCGGTGCTGAACAGTCGTCCGCATGGAACTCGACATCTCCGCCTTGGACATGCTTCCCGCCCAGGAGGAAGCCCAGCTCTCCGGTTGCATGATGAGCTGTGGATTCACCGGCTGCGGAAGGACCGTAGTGGAAGCACTGATGGTGTTCGACGTGCTCTGACGGCCGCGGCGTCCGTTCACCCGCCCGCGCGTCGACGTCGGCGCGCGGGCCTGACCCGATTCCCGGTTCTACGCGGCGCGCGATGCCCTTGCGGGCACGGCGTCCGGGCTTCCAACGGTTCACAAGTCCGATCACTACAAAGATTCCCGACGTGTCGCCTCGTGTGCCGGGGGTCTGATGGTGAAGCAGCGATTCCTCAATGTCCTGTGCGCGCTGGGGGTGCTGTCGGGATCGATCTCGGCCATGCCGCCTCCTGCCGCCGCGGCCGTGCAGTCGGATGCGGAGACCGCTGCGCTCCTGGCCGCGGTCGAGCGCGTCGCCGCCGTCGGCGGCGATCTGGCCGCGGTCGGGCCGATGGGCGAGCAACTGCCGCTCGTCGGCCTGGTGCCCGGCGGCGAGGACGCCCTGGGCCTGGGCGACCTGTTCCAGGTGGCCGTCCACGACAAGCTCAAGAACCTGACGGCCCTGGACGACCTCCAGGACGAGTACGAGCTGTCCGGCCCCCGCGCCGGCAAGCTGCTGGCCAAGGCGAGCACCCAGGGCGGGATCAGGCGGCTCGACCTGACCCTCGACGTCACCAGGACGGTCGCCGGCCGCCCGATCTCCATCGCCAGCGCCCAGCCGAAGGTCTCGCTGACCACCTCGGGCGGCGTGGACGTCACGCTGAAGCTCACCGCGAAACTGCCCTTCGCCTACGACCCCGCCACGAAGTCCGCCTGGCTGGGCAAGGACGCCACGGTCACCGTGCGGGCCGACGGCAAGCTCGCCGCCGGGGCCAGGCCGACCGCCGCCTTCGGCATCCTCGGCGTCGACCTGTCGGCGGCCTCGGCGCTCTCCTTCACCACCGAGTTCACCGCCACCGCCGCCGACCCGGACGGCGACGGCAGGCTGGACCTACGGGAGCTGGGCTCGGAAGGAGCCGCGGCGGGGCTGTTCACCTTCTCCAGGAAGGGGTCGGCGACGGCCACGCTGGGGATCACCGCGCAGCCGTTCGCGGGCGCGCAGGTGGCGGGCGCCACCGCCACCGTCGGCGTGAGCTGGCCGGACCTCGCGGCCGGCGGCCCGGCCGTGAGCGTGACCCAGGCGGACCTGGACCGGCTCGGCCGGTTCCAGACGCTCACCCCGAAGGACCTGCTCGACGGGCTGACCCACCTGGCCAACGCGATCACCGCCGTCCAGCGGGCCCGCTGGGGTGATCAGGGCGACGTGGACCTGCCGTTCATGCGCGGCTCCCTGGCCGACGCCGTACGGATCTCCGAGGCCATCGACAAGTTCGCCGCCGACAGCCTCGACGGCAACACCGGACAGCCGACCTTCACCTCGATCCAGGACCTGTTCGCCGCGCTGGGCAAGGCCCGCGGTCTGCCCGGAGGCGCGATCATCAAGGTCGCCGACGCCGGCTACGACGACGCCGCCAAGAAGATCGCCTTCACCCTCGTCATCGACCGCTCGGCCAACCCCGCGCCCGAGCCGCTCAACCCGTCCGGACTGACCGGCGGCGGCTCGGGCACCGGGGTGACCTACACCGCCACCACCCTCCGGCACGCCGGTCAGCGGTGGACGCCCGGCCAGTTCACGGGCCGCCTGATCAGCGCCGGGACGTCCACCGGCATGATCGCGGGCAACACCGCCGACAGCCTCACGCTGGCCGGGGACGGTTGGCGGGGGAGCGTGCCGGCCGCCGGGACCGCGTACCGGATCTCCGGCGCCGATCCCATGATCGGTCAGGTCTCCTTCGGCGACGTGTTCAAGGCCCGCGCCGGGCTGGCCCAGGCCAACGCCACCACCGCGGTGGCCGGGGTGATGCGCGGCTACCACGCCACCGCCACGGTCGTGCTAGACCTCGCCGACCCGGCCACGGGAGAGCAGTGCGCGGCCAGGCCGGACGGCCAGGGCAAGGCGTGCCCGTACAGGCACGTCAACCCGGACGGCGGCTCGACCGTGGTGACCGAGCTGCCCAGGCCGGCCGACCGGATCATGCTGCGCACCGGCGGGGAGCTGTTCGACGCGCAGGTGTCGGTCCTCACCGCGGTGAACGTCAACGCCGTCGTCGGCTACCTGGGCCTTCAGGTCACCGGCGACCTGTCCATGTCCGGGCCCACCGGCCGCGCCGGAGTGAAGATCACGCTCAAGGACGTCGGGGACGTGCCGCTGACCCGGCTGTTCGAGCGGCTGGCGAGCAAGCCGGGCGACGTCCTGACCTCCCAGGTGGACGCGGCGGCCAAGGCGCGGCTCACCCTGGGCGTGCCGGGGATGGCGGACTTCTTCGGCGGCCGGGTGACCGGCGAGGTGGAAATGCCCGACCTCCGCCGGCCCGACACGCTGGTGTTCCGCGGGTTCGACCAGCTCGGCAAGGTCAAGGACTTCGCCTTCGACCCCGACAACCCGCGGGCGCTGTTCGGCACGCTGATCAAGTCGCTGGGCGCGGTGGCCACGTACCTCGACAGCGTCAAGGGCAGCGGCCCGGTCGGCAAGGTCATGACCGCCAAGCTGCCGCTGCTCGGGCGTTCGCTGTCCGACCTGGCCGCGGCCGAGGAGATGGGCTCGGGCCCCGGCGTCGTCTACGGCGACGGCGCCTGCGGCAACGAGAACGCCTACGTCACCGACCCTTCGCGCACGTTCACGCAGGCGCACGTCGGCCGTCGGGTGACGGTCGGCACCCGCGTGCTGACCGTCGCGACCGCGTGCGGCGAGCACACGCTGTCCTTCACTGAGAAGTTCGGCCAGGCCGTTCCCGAGGCGGGCGCCGCCTACGCGCTGCGCTCGCGGTTGAGGGACGCGATCGACCGGCTGACCGCCGCCCCGCCCGACACCGCTCAGGCGCTGGTGGCCGAGCTGAACAGGGCGCTGGGCGGCCCGGTCCGCATCGGTTATGAGGACGGCATGCTGCGGCTGTCGTTCGCGTACGACAAGAAGGCGGCGCTGAAGGAGCCGCTGCGTTTCTCCTTCGGCGAGCGCAGCCTGGTCGCCGCGTCCGGGTCGGGCACCCTGGACGCCGAGATCGGCGGCCAGGTGCGCCTCGGCCTGCGCGTGGCGCTCAGGCGCGACTTCGACCTGGCCCGCGACCTGCTCGTGGAGACCGACTCCGGCCTCGACCTGGACGCCGCGGCGCGGCTCGACGGCACGGTCAAGGCCGCCATCGGGCCGCTGCCGCTGGCCGTCGGCAAGGAAGGCGTGGATCCGCTGCAGGTCAGGCTCGGTTACGGCGTCAGCCTGCGTTACGGCGGCGAGTCGCAGGAGGCGGTCACTCCCGCCGCGTTCTTCTCCGGGCTGGACCTGGCCCTGAACGAGACGAGCGAGCCGGTCGCCTGCGATCGCGACCCGCACCGCGACGACACCGACCTGGCGCTGTGCGCCGTCCTGCCCGCCTACCTCAACGGCGCCCCGCTGACCGCGGACGGCAAGCACGCGCTCGTGCTGCGGCTGCCCAGGTCCGCGCCGCTGGCCGAGATGTTCGACCTGACCAGGAAGCTGCCCGGCGACATCGACCGGCTGGAGCTGCCCTCCTTCGACTTCTCGACCCTGCCTCCCGGCCTGGAGCTGGACTGGACCAACCTGGGCGACGGCATCTACCGTTACCTCACCGCCCTGGAGACCGGCATGCGCATGGCCGCGGACGGCGGCAAGCTGCCGATGGTCGGTGCCGACCTCCAGCAGGGGGCCGACTTCGTCGGCGCCAAGCGCGTGGAGATCAAGGCCGCGATCGACCGGCTCCCGAACGGCGGCCGGGTGCCCACCGGCAAGGACCTGCGCGAGTGGTACAACGCGGAGCTGGCTCCCAAGGTCGGGCCCGGGGTGCAGCCCGTGATCACCTGTGTGGCGGCGCCGGACCCCGCCGATCCCACCGCCTGCGACGCGGCCAAGGCCAACGAGCTGACCGGCATCAGGTTCACGGTCGGCCTCGGCCAGGGCGTCGTGGATCCGCAGAAGGGCTGCGTCGAGGGCTGTGCGGGCCTGGAACGACGGCTGGACCTGGGCATTCCCGGCCTGGCGTTGCGACAGGGGCCGGGTAGGGGCGTACGGGCCGAGATCGGCTGGCACGCGGAGGTGACGGTGGGCCTGGACCGGACCACCGGCTTCTACCTGGACGCCACCGAGGCGAGGCGGCCGCGGGCCACCGTCGGCGTGAACGTCTCGCTGCCCGAGGAGATCAACGCCAAGCTGGCCGTGCTCGACATCTCCGTGAAGAACCGTTCGGCGCAGTCTCCTGACCTGTTCGCGGGCACCTTCACCATCGGGCTCAAGCCCGTCGGCCGGATCGGCCTGGACCAGCTCGCCGACGCCGGCGACCTCGTGGAGACCTCCCTGCACGCCAAGGTCGCGGTGGACTGGCGTTTCAAGGTGACGGCCGGCTCGGCCATGTTCCCCGGCCTGTTCGGCGACTTCGACCTGGACTGGGACCTCACCAAGGGCGGCTCCCCCGACCCGGCCAACCTGAACATCGCCTTCAACAACGTGAACCTGGAGGCCGGCGACTTCTTCCGCAGCGTCCTCGGCCCGGTGGTGACCCAGGTCAAGAAGATCACAGACCCGGTCAGACCGGTGATCGACCAGCTCTACGCCCCCATCCCCGTGCTGTCCGACATGAGCCGGGCGGCGGGCGGCGAGGACGTGAGCCTGATGACGATCGCCAAGGCGTACAACACCATCGGCGGCGACAGCACGACGAAGTTCATCGAGCGGATGATCGGGATACTCAAGGTGGTCTCGGCGCTGCCCGACTGCCAGGGCGAACTGCACATCCCCATCGGCAGCTTCACGGTCGCCGGTGACCGGGCGCTCACCACCGAGAACTCGCCCGACGTGGCGGACGCGCTGATCAAGGGCGTGGACCCGGCGACCGGCGACCTGTTCGCGGCGCTCGACCAGGGCGCCAGAACGTGCGACAAGGGCAAGAAGGGCACGACGTCCGCCAAGGCGGACGAGCAGGGGCCGATGGAGCACAGCGAGGACGCCGGCTTCAGCTTCCCCGTCCTGAAGAACGCCGGACGGTCGATCTTCAGCCTGCTCATGGGCAAGGACGTCGAGCTGGTCGAGTACGACTCCGGGCCGCTGCGCCTCGGCTTCTCCTACAGCCAGTCCTTCGGTCCCGTCTACGCTCCGCCGCCCATCATGGTGGTCATCTCCGGCACCGCCGGGGTCGAGGCGCGGATCAAGGCGGGCTTCGACACGTACGGCATCCGCAAGGCCGTCGAACAGGGCAAGGTCGACCTGCGGATCCTCGACAGCCTGTACCTGAAGACGACCGACGACCAGGGCAGGCCCCTGCCCGTGATCACCCTGTACGGCCGGCTCGAAGCCGGCGCGGCGGTCGACCTGCTGCTGGCCAGGGCCGGGGTGAGCGGAGGGATCTTCCTCACCGTCGCGATGAGCTGGCTCGATCCCACCAACGACGGCAAGTTCAGGTTCTTCGAGTTCGCCAACACCTTGTTGCGCAACCCGGTGTGCCTGTTCGCAGTCGACGGCACGCTCAAGGTCTACCTCAAGGCCTGGGTCGAGCTGGGGCTGTCGGTCTTCAAGAAACGTTTCGACTGGACGATCGTCGAGGCCACCTTGCTCGACTTCTCGATCAGGCCCAGGTGTGAGGAAGACGGATGCCGAGCGCCT
>NZ_JBSFGJ010000231.1:0-14989 GCF_053596515.1 Nonomuraea sp. NPDC001684 | reverse complement strand
GCCGGCTCGGGGAAGTCGTTCATGGTCGTGTCCGATGTCACGGCGCCTCCATGCCCGCGGCGGTCTCCTGGCCGGGTGCACTGCGACGCTGATCTGGGATCAGATCATGCTTTTCGCGGCGAATCAACTCGGCGGGCCGAGCCCACTTTCGGGTCAGGCGTAGCGCCGGGCCAGCTCGGCCGCCGCCGCGCCCAGGGCCTCGCGCAGCGCGGGCGGGGACAGCACCTCGACGTCGGTCCCGAGCCGCAGGAACTCGCCGAGCGCGTGGTCGTGCGACTCGATCGGCAGGGTGACCCGCGTCCAGCCCTCGGCGTCCGGCGGCTCGGCGGTCTCCCGGGCGGCCGCCGCGACGCCGGGCGTCATGAGGTCGGGCAGGCGTTCCAGGCCGCGCGGCGACAGCCGCACCACCGCCTCGCCGCGCCGCAGCCTGGCCTCGAACTCGGCCAGGTACTCCTGCCAGTACGCCGCCAGGGAGAAGTCGTCCGGCCTGGCGAACGTCTCGGGGAGGGCATGCAGGTCGAGGATCTGGGAGACGCGGTAGGTGCGCACGTGCTCGCCGCAGCGCGCCACCAGGTACCAGCGGCCCGCCTTGACCACCAGCCCGTACGGCTCCAGCCGCCGTTCCACCTCCTGCGGCGCCTTCCACCGCCGGTAGGTGACCTGGACGGCCCGCTCGTTCCACACGGCGTCGGCCACGGCCGGCAGGTACGTGACCGGCTCGGCGTCCCGGTACCAGGAGGGCGCGTCGAGATGGAACCGCTCCTGGATGCGGCCCGCGCGGTCGCGCAGCTCGACGGGCAGCGCGGCCATCAGCTTGAGCTGGGCGGCGGTCACCACCGCGCCGAGGCCCAGCTCGGCCGCCGGCCCCGGCAGCCCGGCCAGGAACAGCGACTCCGCCTCGTCGGTGGTCAGCCCGGTGAGGCGGGTGCGGTAGCCGGCGAGGAGCTGGTAGCCGCCGTTGGGCCCGGCGTCGCCGTAGAGCGGGATGCCGGCGGCGTGCAGGGACTCCATGTCGCGGTAGATGGTGCGGACGGAGACCTCCAGGCGCTCGGCGAGGTCGTGGGCCGTCATGCGGCCGCGCGTCTGCAACAGCAGCAGGATCGAGACCAGGCGGGAGGCGCGCACGGACACTGACACTACATGTCAGTGACCCGGCCGTACGTTCGCTCGCATGGACGACTTCGACTTCCTCGCCGGCACCTGGGACGTGGTGAACCGCAGGCTCCTCAAGCCGCTGGCCGGCAGCGACGAATGGGACGAGTTCCCCGGCCGCTCGGTCGCGACCCGGCACTTCGACGGCGCGGCCAGCTTCGACGAGATCGCCTTCCCCACCAAGGGCCGGCACGGGATGACCGTGCGCGTCCGCAACCCCGCGACGCGGCAGTGGTCGATCTACTGGGCCAGCAGCGCGACCGGCACGCTGGACACCCGGCCCATGGTGGGCGCCTTCACCGGGAACCGGGGCGAGTTCTACGGCGAGGAGACCCACGAAGGCCGGCCGGTGCGCTGCCGGTTCGTCTGGACCGTCGTCGACGAGCGCCGGGCCAGGTGGGAGCAGGCCTTCTCGGCGGACGACGGCCAGACCTGGGAGACCAACTGGACGATGGACTTCACCCGGGCGTCCTGAGCGAGGGGCTTCACCCGCGCGTCCGGAGCAAGGGGCCTCAGGACGCCTGGCCGCGCACCCACAGGACCGTGGCCACGGCCACCACCGCGACCAGCAGCAGGAGCCCGCCCACCAGGACCACCCACCGCCAGGCCGACTTCGGCGGCGGCGGGGGCTCGTACAGGGGGACGTCGGGGAGCATGTCGGGGGTGTAGGGCAGGCTCTGCGTGTACGGCGCTTCCGGGGGGCCCTGGGGAGGGTGCTCCGGGTGCGGGACGCGATGTCGGACGGTCTGGTTCGGGTCCGGCTCCTGCGGCTCTCGCTTCATGATCCCCTCAGACGCGGCTCTGGAGGTGGGTTTCATCGACATTGTCATACTTGCCGGTGAAACGCGGTCCAGACGTCGGAAGGCTCAGTAACCGCTCTGATCGCCGCCGTGCGGCGGCTGCGGCGGCTGCCAGCCGCCCTGGGGACCACTCTGAGGGCCGCCCTGGGGGCCGGGCTGCTGGTAGGGCTGCTGCTGGTAGGGCTGGTGGTACGGCTGCGGGGGCTGCTGCCAGCCGGGGCCCTGCGGCCGCTCCTGCTGGGGCGCGGCGCGGCGCGCGACGACGGCCCAGATCAGCAGCCCGATGCCGGCCAGGTGGAACAGCGAGGAGATGAGATAGGCGAACGGCAGGACGGCCATCATGCTGGAGCCGTACGACTCGATCAGCGTCTGGGTCAGGATGCTCAGCACGAGGTTGATCAGCGTGCCGATCAGCAGCAGGCCGCAGCCCGACATGCCGAGGGTGGCCGCGCGGCCCACGTGCCGTCTGTTCATCCCGATCAGGACGATGCCCACCACCAGCAGCAGGGCGGTGATGAGGGTGGGGAGCAGGTTCGTGAGCATGTTGAGGAAACTCATGGGGCGACTCCAG
Source organism: Nonomuraea sp. NPDC001684 (assembly GCF_053596515.1). NCBI lineage: Bacteria > Bacillati > Actinomycetota > Actinomycetes > Streptosporangiales > Streptosporangiaceae > Nonomuraea > Nonomuraea sp. NPDC001684. The sequence goes on along the minus strand of NZ_JBSFGJ010000231.1, from coordinate 12,466 downwards.
CCAGAAGGGGGACTCGGGCGACGTTACGGGGATCCGCGCAGTTCTTCCACCGCACGGCTGATCGACTGCAGGTCGAGACCGCCCTTGTGCCGGCGGCCGTTCAGGAACAGGGTGGGGGTGCCGCGCACGCCGCTCTCCTTGCCCGACGCCTCGTCGAGCGCGATGCGGGAGGCGTGCCCGGCCACGTCCGCCCAGGGGTCGACGTCGAGCTCGGCGGCGTAGTGTTCGAGGTCGGCGTCGGTGAGGAAACGCTGGTTGTCGTAGAGGATGTCGTGCATCTCCCAGAACCGGCCGCGGTCGGCGGCGGCCTCGGAGACGATGGCGGCGGACGCGGCCCGGGGGTGCAGCGTCCGGATCGGGAAGTGCCGGAAGACCAGCCGGACGTCGGGGTTCCGGCGCAGGATCTCGTCCAGGACGGGGTGGAGACGGCCGCAGTAGGGGCACTCGAAGTCGCCGTACTCGACGATGGTCACCTTCGCGGTCGCCGGACCCCGTACGTGGTCGTCGGGGCCGACCGGCACCGACAGCACGTCGGGCAGCTCTTCGTCGGGCTCGGACTCGGGCGGCGCGCAGACGCCGCCCCGGTCCCAGGCCAGCCGGAAGACCACCCAGCCCAGCGCGGCGGACAACAACGACCCGGCCAGGATGCCGATCTTGGCCTGGCTCTGGATCGCCGGGTCGTCGAAGGCCAGGTCGACGATGAACAGCGCCACCGTGAACCCGATGCCGGACACCGCCGCGCCGCCCAGCAGCTGCCCCCACACCAGGTTCCCCGGCAGGATGCCCCAGCCGAACCGCAGCGGCAGCCACGTGCCGAGCGAGATCCCGGCGAACTTCCCGAGCAGCAGCCCCAGCGCGATGCCGAGGGAGATCGGCGAGGTCAGCGCCGCCCGCAGGGTCTCGCCGTCGAGCCGCACCCCAGCGTTGGCCAGGGCGAACACCGGCACGATCACGTAGCTGCTCCAGGGATGCAGGCGGAGCTGGAGCCGTTCGTTGACCGAGACGGCGCGTTGCACGCGCCGCGAGGCCTCCCTGGCCGCCCGCGCGCTCGGCTCGGTGGTGAACTCCTGGACGGCCTCGCCCGCCAGCAGCAGCTTCTGGTCGCTGGGGGCGTAGACGAACACCAGGACGCCGAGCGCGATGCCCACGAGCGTCGGATGGATCCCGCTCTCCAGCGTCGCGACCCACAAGCCGAACCCGAGCGCGATGTAGGCCGGCGCCCGCCAGATCTTCAGCCAGCGCAGCAGCACGATCGCCGCCAGCAGCACGACGGCCACGACGAGCGCGGTGAGCTGGAGGCTGGCCGTGTAGAAGATCGCGATGATCATGATGGCCAGCACGTCGTCCACGATGGCCAGCGTCAGCAGGAACGCCCGCAGCGGATCGGGACAGCGCGCCCCGACGACGGCCAGCACGCCCAGCACGAACGCGGTGTCCGTGGCGATCGGCACACCCCACCCGCCCGCGCCGGGGCCGCCGAGGTTGAGCGCGAGGTAGACGGCGGCGGGCACGAGCATCCCGCCGAGCGCGGCCACGGCCGGGACGGCGATCAGCCGCCGGTCCCTGAGCTGCCCGAGCCGCACCTCGTAGGAGACCTCCAGGCCGATCAGGAAGAAGAACACGCTCATGAGGCCGTCGTTGACCCAATGGCGCAGGTCGAGGGAGAACACCGCGTCGCCGAACGAGATGCCCATGGGCAGGTGCCAGAACGACTCGTAGGTCCCGGCCCACGGCGAGTTGGCCCAGACCATGGCCAGGGCGGTGGCCACGAGCAGCACGCTCGTGCTGCCCGCCTCGGTCTTGAAGAACGCCCGCAACATCGTCAGATCTCCCCCCGGAGATCCGATCTTAGAACCCGCCCCGAAGGCCGCCGGGCCCGGCGGGGGTGTTCCCCGCCGGGCCCGGATGTCACAGGTTGCGGAGATAGGCCAGGGACGGCGCGAAGAAGTACTCGCCGCCCTTCATCGTGATCGTCTGGGCGACCTGCGCCTGCGGGGCCGACGGCTCGGCCCGGCCCCACACCTTCGGCCAGCTCACCTTGACGTCGCGGGCTCCCTGCCCGATGAGCGGGTCGTGGCCGGTCGCCGGGTTCTGGAAGTCCTCGTTGTTCGCCCAGCTCTGCTGCGTGAACTCGAACTGGGCGAGCAGGCTGCTGTTGAACGCCATGAACAGCAGGCCGACCTCGCCGCTCGGGCGGGCGCCGGGCGGGGAGTCGTCCCAGGGGTCGTCGGTGCGGTCGCCGTAGGTCTGGCCCCGGCGGGCCATGAGGACCTCACGGCCGAACGATCGCGGGTTCGTCTTCCTGATGTGCCCGCTGAAGGGGCACTTCGAGCCCGGGTCGTCGTCGAAGGTGAAGTCGTTGGCCACCGGGCCCCGGCCCGGCTTCTGCTTGAGCGTGACGGGGGTGCCGTCCTTGAAGCGGCCGACGAGCATGGCGCCCGCGCGGTCCCGGTCGGCGCCGAGCAGGCCGAGGGCGTCGGCCAGGTCCTGCTCGATCTCCTTGAACGCCCGTACGTTCTGCTCCAGCTTCCTGAAGACCAGGTAGCTGCCGAAATGCCGCTCCGGGTGCGGTGCGAAGGGGTCGGCGACCAGGATGTTGGAGAGCGGGAAGGCGGGGTCCCAGTGCTCCTTCGGCTCCTTGTCCACCTCGTCCCGCACGAACAGCGGCTGGCTGCGGCCGTCCACGTACCCGAAGTGCTCGATGCCGTCGCCGGCGGGGTTGCGCATGCCGTGGCCGGTCTCCTCGCCGAGCAGCCGCGCGCTTGCGGGCAGCTCGCCCAGGATCTCCTCGCGCAGCTCCTCGACCCGGTCCTGGCGGGCGTCGCCGATGAGGATGACGGCGTGGATCTCCCGCTGGTAGGCGGGCTCCCACTCGGTCACCGGCGGGTCGTCCAGCTCGGCGCCGCGCCGCTTCATGCCGTCGCGGAAGGCCTTGTCGCCGAACCTGCGCACGTCCTCGACCGAGTGGCCGAGGTCGCGGTAGCCGGCCTTGCTGATGCCGATGCCGACGTACGGCGTGCCGCGCCGGCCGTTCGCGCCGAACTCGCGCACCTCCTCAAGGTGCCGGCGCGCCGACTTCATCTTCGTGACGGCGATGTGCCGCAGGAACGCCTTTCCCGCGGCGACGTCGTTGAACCTGACGAACAGCACGGACAGGTGCTCGCGCACGTGCGCGCGGAGAATGTTGGGCTGGAGATTGTCCAGCATCTCCTTGGTGTCCGCGTCGAGCTTGGCCGAGTCCCAGGCCAGGGGTTGTGCGTTGTTCAGGTCGACAGCCATTGTCGCCGAATCCTTTCCCCGTTTCGAAATGAATCGGGCCCCCTGCATCTGTACGACTCCCGGGAATGCGAGAAAGTTTCCACTTGATCAGGTCAGTTCGATTTCCTGATCAAACCCGGCGGACCGTACATAATGACCGGATGAAGAACCGGGGCTGGGGACGTTCCAGCGGCACCCGCGACACGCTGCTGCGCGCGGCCCGCGAGGTCTTCCTGGCCAAGGGGTACGCCGAGGCCACCGTCGCCGACATCGTCGAGACGTCGGGCATCAGCGTCGGCAGCCTGTACCACCATTTCGGTGGCAAGCCGGGTCTGTTCCTGGCCCTGTGGGAGCAGTTCATGCGCGAACAGGAGGAACGCACCTCCCGCGCGGCCAAGGCCACCGCCGGCGCCGGCGAGGAACGGTTCCTGGCCGGCGCCCGCGCCTATCTGGAGGGCTCGTGGGAGCAGCGCGACGTGGCCAGGCTGTTCCTGGAGAACGACGGCCCGGCCGAGTTCACGACCCTGCGCAGGCAGCGCGGCTGGGAGTGGATCGGCGGCAACAAGCGGCTGCTCGGCCTGGCGGACACGCCGGAGGGCAACGTGCTGGTGGTGCTGCTGACCACGGTGATGGGCGAGGCCGGGCGCGAGGTGGCGGCCTGCGAGTCCGACGGGGACGCCCAGGTGACCATCGACGAGGTGATCCGGATCGTCCGCCGCATGCTGGCTACGACGGGCGGCGTACCGCGGCCTTCTCCCTGAGGACGATTCCGCCGGCCCCTCGCGATGCGAGCGTGTAGCCCATGGACGCACTGCGCAAAGCCCTCGGCGTGCTCTCCCTTGCCTACGCGCTGATCTTCGCCGGGGCCGCGCTGCTGCACGCGGGCGTCACGGTCGGCCCGCTGTCCCAGCCGGTCGTGCCGCCCGCGGTGGTCGTGGAGACGTTGTGCGCCCTGGGCCTGCTCGCCGGCGGCCACGGCGCGCTGACCCGCCGCCGGTGGGCCTGGGACGGCCTGGTCCACACCCACGCGGGGGCGCTGGGCGGCGTGCTGATCGGCATCCTGGCGCTGGCCCTGCACCCGTCGGCGGCCACCGCGCTGAGCACCTGGTTCCACGACACGATGGCGGTGCTGCTGGCCGCCGGGCTGGCCGGGGCCTTCTACGCCTCCAGATCGCGCAGGTGATCGGCCGCCTCGGGCAACTGGTCCTCGGTGAACACGCGGACGCCGTGCGCTTCGAGCAGGGCGGTGGTCACCCCCTGGCCGGGCACCCGCCGGCCGCCGAACGTTCCGTCATGGATCGCCAGCGCGCCGCACGAAGGGCTGCCCTCCTTGAGCACGGCCAGCCGGACCCCGGCCGAACGGGCGGCCTCAAGCGCGGCCCGCGCCCCCGCCACGAACTCGGCCGTCACGTCGGAGCCGTCGCTCGCCAGCACGCGGGCGTCGCCGGAGAGCACCGCCGCCCCGCCCGCGCCGCCCTCGATCTCGGCCGCCGGGCGCGGAACGGGCAGCCCGCCCGCCACCTCGGGGCAGAAGACCACCAGCCGGCCCTCCGCCCGCCAGCCCGCGAGCAGGGCGTCGGCGCTGGTCTTCGCGCCGCCGTCGTAGCGGACCCGGCGGCCCATCAGGCAGGCGCTGACGAGGATTCTCTGCACGTCCCCGATCCTATGAGCGCGATCGGCACCAGCGGGACGCCGGCGAGGGCGACCCGCACGGGCGCTAACCTGTGTCGCGATGAACACCACCGTCGCCACGATCGTCATCGTCGGCTCACTGCTGCTCATGCTGGCGAGCCTGGTCGTCGCCGTCCGCGACCGGCCCATGGGCATGGTCCTGCTGGTCGGCTTCGCCGTGCTGGAGGTGGCGATCCTGGTGCAGGCCGGGTTCGTGATCGCGGCGGTGAGCGGCGGCGAGGGGCCGCCGGAGAAGGCCACGCTGTTCGGGTACATCGGCGGTCAGGTGCTCATCCCGCCCGCCGGGGTGTTCCTCGCGCTGGCCGAGCGCAGCCGGTGGGGCACGGCGATCCTGGTCGTGGCCGGGTTCGCGATCGCGGTGATGAACGCGCGGCTGCTGCAGATCTGGCAGGGCGTGGCGTGAGCGCCCCGATCGGCGCCGGCCCCGGGCGCGCGCTGGTCGCCGTCTACGGGCTGTTCTCGCTGGCGGCCGGGGCGCGGGCGGCGGTGCAGATCGCCACCAGGTTCGGCGAGGCGCCGCTGGCCTACGCCCTGTCGGCGTTAGCCGCGCTGGTCTACGTCGTGCTCACCGTCGCCCTCGTGCGCGGCGCCCGCCGGCTCGCGCTCGGCGCGCTCGTCATCGAGCTGGCCGGGGTGCTGCTGATCGGCACCGCGAGCGTGGCCGACCCGGCGGCCTTCCCCGACGCCACGGTGTGGTCGTCGTACGGCAAGGGTTACCTGTTCATCCCGCTCGTGCTGCCCTTCGTGGGGCTCTACTGGCTGCTGCGCAGGCGTTAACGCCGGGCGTGCGCGGGCAGGGACAGACCCCATGAGCACGATCGAGCACTCAGTAGACGTCAACGTCCCGATCCGCGTGGCCTACAACCAGTGGACCCAGTTCGAGAGCTTCCCCGAGTTCATGGAGGGCGTGGAGTCCGTCAAGCAGATCTCCGACACGCTCACCGAGTGGGTGGTCGAGATCGCCGGGGTCCGCCGCGAGTTCCAGGCCGAGATCACCGAGCAGCACCCCGACGAACGCGTCGCCTGGCGCGGCACGGACTCGCCGCACCACGCGGGCGTCGTCACCTTCCACCGCATCGACGCCGACACCACCAAGGTCACCCTCCAGATGGAGTACGACCCGGAGGGCGTCGTCGAGACCGTCGGCGACGCGCTGCAGATCGTCCGGCTGCGCATCAGGAACGACATGGAGCGGTTCAAGTCGTTCATCGAGTCGCGCGGCGGCGAGACGGGCGGCTGGCGCGGCGACGTCCCCGGCGCCCACCAGCACCAGCACGAGCACGGCTCCACCTACGGCGACAGCGGCGCGCCGGTCCCGCCTGGCACCGTCGGCGGCGGCGACTACCCGCCGAGCGGCACCCTGCCGCCCCCCGGCCCCGTTCCCCCGCGCAACCAGCCCCCGGAGGGCCCGAGCCCGGTCCTGTAGGACGGGATCTCCCCGAGAATCTCAGCCCCCGCCCCGGGGGGCTTTCTCATGTCCAGGAATAAAGGGACATTTCGGTCCTGTTAAGGTGGTGATTCGTCCCATGATTTGATGAGTGGAGGACCTGACCAGCATGAGCGTGCTAGCCCAAGAGGCCCGTGGCAGAACAGGCAGAACCGCCCCCTTGGCCTGGCTTCTCGTGCTGGGCATCGTTCTGGCGGCGCTGAACCTGCGCACGGCCGTCACCAGCGTCGGGCCGCTGCTCGACCAGCTCGCCGGGGCGCTCGGCATGAGCAGCGTCGGCACCGGCCTGCTCACCACGCTGCCCGTGCTGGCCTTCGCCGGCGTCGGCGCGGTCACCCCCACCCTGGCCCGCCGGATCGGCGAGCACCGGCTGCTGCTGCTGGCGCTGGTCACCCTCGGCTCGGGCATGCTGGTCAGGTCGCTGGTCGGGTCGGCCCCGGTGTTCCTGCTGAGCAGCGCGGTCGCGCTGTCCGGCGGCGCCGTCGGCAACGTGCTCATCCCGACGCTGATCAAGCGTCACTTCCCCGGGCGCACCGGGATCATGACCACCGTCTACACCACGGCCCTGGCGGCGGGCACCATGCTGGCCGCCGCCGCGACCGTGCCGATCGAGCGCGCGTCGGGGGACTGGCACATCGCGCTCGGCGTGTGGGCGGCCCTGGCCGCCGTGGCCGCCATTCCGTGGCTTGCGCTGCTGCGCAGTGAGCCGGAGCGGGACACGGGCAGCCGGGACGCGGGCATCTCGACCCTGCTCAGGAGCAGGCTCGCCTGGATGGTGGCGATCTACTTCGGCACCCAGTCGATGATCGCCTACATCATGTTCGGATGGCTGGCCACGATCCTGACCGACGGGGGATACACCTCCTCGCAGGCCGGGATCATGCTCGGCGTGTTCACCGCCCTGAACATCCCGGTCTCGATCCTCGTGCCGACGATCGCCGCGCGCTTCCGCGACCAGCGGCCGGTCGTCGTGGGGCTGGTCGTGTTCTACACGATCGGCTTCCTCGGGCTGTGGTTCGCGCCCTCCTCGACCGCCATGGTCTGGGTGGTGTTCGTGGCGGTCGGCATGGGGTCGTTCCCGCTGGCGCTGGTGATGCTGGGGCTGCGCACCCGTACGCCGGAGAGCACGGCCGCGCTGTCGGCCTTCGGGCAGAGCGCCGGATATCTCATCGCCGGCGCCGGCCCGCTGCTGGTCGGGGTGATCTACCAGATGACCGGCGGCTGGTCGCTGACGTACGTGCTGATCTTCGGCGTGATCGCCGTCCAGCTTCTCACCGGCCTGTACGCCGGCCGCGACCGTTATCTGGAGGACGAGCGCCGCCCTGCCACAATGACCAGGTGAGATCCACTGTCGTCACCTTCCCCAACGGCCGGGTCAGCGGCCGTTCCCCGATTGTCGGGGCCGTGCCGGTGGGGGACCGGCACGGCCTCGTCACCGCCGAGACGCCGTTCCATCCCCTCGACCACACCTGGCCCGACCAGCCCGCAGACCGGGGGACGATCGGCGAGCTGCCGGTCCTCGACTGCGTGACAGGGGCCCAGTCGAACGACGGTGAGATCTTCGTCGGCGAGTCCATCCCGGTCCGGCGGGGCGCGGAGGGCTGGGAGTGGCTGGTCGTCCACGTCACCGACACCCCGCTGCCCGTCGGCGCCGAGGTGGACCTGGAGGTGGACGCCGGATACCGGGCGGCGCTCTCGGCCGGCCACACCGCCTGCCACCTGGCCGCGCTGGCGCTCAACGCGGCGCTGGCGGACAGGTGGCGCAAGGAGGTGCGGCTGGACCGGCTCGGCCACCCCGACTTCGACCAGACGGCGATCACCTCCTCGCGCATCGTGCCGCACGGCAGCGTGGACGAATACCGCCTCGGCAAGTCGCTGCGCAAGAAGGGCTTCTCCGCCGACGACCTGGACCTGACCGAGCTGGCCCGGCGGGTGAACGAGCAGCTCGGCACATGGGTGGCGGCCCGGGCGCCGGTCCGGCTCGACGTGCCGGGGTCCGGTCTGACCGCGTTGCGCACCTGGCACTGCTCGCTGCCCGAGGGCGAGGCGTCGATCCCGTGCGGCGGCACGCACGTGCGCGACACGGCCGAGCTCGGCACGGTCGAGGTCGCGTTCACCCTGGAGGAAGCCGCCTTCACGATGCGCACCACCTGCGGCTAGCGGGCCCCTACTACGGGGACCCTTGATGCGGGGCCCGTGTCAGGCTCTCGCGGCCAGGAAGGCGAGGACCCGGCGCCAGGCGTCCGCGCAGATCGCCTCGTGCTCGCCGTGGGCCTCGTCGAAGAAGCCGTGCGGGGCGCCCGGGTAGACGACGATCTCGTGCTCCACCCCGGCCCCGGTCAGCGCGGCCCCGAACTCGGCCACCTGCTCGGCCGGGATGCCCTCGTCGGCCCCGCCGAACAGGCCGAGGATCGGCGCGCCCAGCTCGGCGGCGTGCTGGGCGGGGCCGGGGCCGTACGGGCCGGCGATCCCCGGCGCGCCGTAGAACCCGATCACGCCGGCGAACCCGAACCTGGGCGCCGAGGCGAAGAACGCGTTCCGGCCGCCCATGCAGAAGCCGAGCGCCACCGCCGGACGTCCCAGGTGCTCGGTCGCGGCCTGGAGGTCGGCCTGGATGTTCTCCCTGGTCAGCTTGGGGATGTGGGCCATGACCTGGAACGACTCGCCCCGGTCGTCGTCGGTGGCGGTCCTGCCGTAGTAGTCGAGGGCGAGCGCCGGATGGCCCTGCTCGGCCAGCCGTACGGTGAGCTGCTTGTAGAAGCCGTGCAGGCCGCGGACGTCGGGGAGGATCACGACGCCGGGCCCGCTCACCCGGTCGGGACGGGACTCGTGGGCGGCGAACGACGCGCCGTCGGCGGAGGTCAGGCGGAGGTCGGCGGAGCGGGTGCCGGTGATCGGCGGTCGCGGGCGCGGTGGTGCGGCGTCGTTGTCGTAGCACATAGTGCCGGGAAACTACCAAAGCTGGATTGATAAAGCTAGGCTTGGTTTTGTGCTCGCCAAGGAACTGCGGATCTCGGTCGGGCGGCTCGCCCGCCGCATCCGGCAGCTTTACACCAACGCCTCGGGCGACGACGTGTCGTTCACCGAGCTCGCCGTGCTCTCCCGCCTCGACCGGGACGGGCCGCACACCTCGGCCCAGCTCGCGCACCTGGAACGCATCACCGCCCAGGCGATCGGCACCGTCCTGGGCGGCCTCCACCAGCGCGGCATGGTGGCCCGCGAGCCCGACCCGGCCGACCGGCGGCGGGTGATCACCGCCATCACCGGCTCCGGCCGCGCCGCGCTCGTCAGCCGCGAAGAGGTGATCACCGAACGCCTGGCCGCGGCCGTCGACTCCCTCACCCCCGACGAGCGCGAACGCCTCGCCGCCGCCCTGCCCGTCCTCGCCGACCTGGCCGAACGGCTCTGAGGCGTCAGCATGTGTTGACAAGCGGCCCTCTGTCAGCACATGCTGACACCATGGACGTCACCGAACTGGCCGGGGCGGCAGCCGACCGCGACCCCGGAACGGGCCTCGCGGCGGTGGCCGCGCTCAGGGCCCTGCTGGAGGAGCTGGAGGCCGTCCACGTCAGCAACGCCCGCGCGGCGGGGTGGTCGTGGGAGCAGATCGCCGGCGCGCTCGGGGTCCGGCGGCAGTCCGCCCATCGCAAGCACGCCCGCAGAACGGGGAGGTAGCAGGTGTTCGACAGGTTCACGGAAGGCGCCCGCCGGGCGGTGGTCCGGGCCGGGATCCTCGCGCTCGACGCCCCCCGCGCCACGCTCGACGCCGATCTCCTGCTGCTGGGCGTGGCCGAGGTGCGGCCGTTCTCGCTGTCGTCGTTCACCGCCTCCGATGCCGGCCTGCGCGCCCGCGTCGACCTGGGCGACGCGCGTGCGCTGCTGGCCACCCTCGGCATCGACCTCGACGAGGTGCACCGCCGCACCCGAGCCGGGACGGACGCGCCCGACCAGTGGGCCCTGCGCCGGTCCCGGCTGCGCCCGCTGCGCGTCACCCTGGACGGGCCGCTGGGCACGATCCCGCTGGCCATGCACGCCAGGAAGGTGATCGAGGTGGCGATGTGGAAGCCGGGGCCGGTCACCGGCGAACGGCTGCTGTGGGGCCTGCTCGCCGACGGCGCGAACGGCGCCGGCCGCCTGCTCCGCGAGGCCGGGGTCGACGTGGCCGCGCTGGTCAGGGAGGCGGGCATCCCGTCCCGCCGCGCCGCCTGACGCCACGCCGTTCGGGGCGGGCCGGAGAGCTCCTCCGGCCCGCCGGGGCGCGGGATCCGGCGTGACGCGAGGGGTCCGGAAGTCCGATACACTTGGTGATCGCAAGGGGCTATGGCGCAGTTGGTAGCGCGCCTCCATGGCATGGAGGAGGTCTGGGGTTCGAATCCCCATAGCTCCACAGAAGAAAAAGGTGGCGTCCGTTAGGGCGTCACCTTTTTTCATGCCTCCGCGAGGCCATGTCAATACCTCTCAGGTCACCTCTTGTCCGGACCTGGGGGAGACGCGGGCGGCGGGCCGGAGCCGCGATCGTCGAGGGCATGCGACTTCAACGACTGCAGATCTCGGCGCTCTCCGTCCTCGCACTCGTCGTGGCGCTCGCGCTCGCGCCGCTGCCGGGGCTGCCGTACACCATGGGGTTCGCGCCGCACTGGGTGACCGTGCTGGCCGCCGGGGTGGGGGCGGTCTTCGTGGTGCGGCCGCACCCGGCGGGGCTGCTGCCCGCCCTGCTGCTGCTGTGGTCGGCGGGCGGGCTCGTGCTCGACGTCTTCCGCGCCTTCTTCGCGCTCACCGGCATCCCCGCCGGGGAGTTCGCGCAGGTCGACTGGCCCGGGATGGCGCTGCGCGGGCTCAGCCTGGCGGGCTGCGCGCTGCTGGGCGCGCTGCTGCTGCCGCGGATCAGGGTGCCCAGCGGGCCCTGGCTCGGGTACGCCGCGTTCGCCCTCGGGTTCGTCTACCCCCTCGCCAAGCTCTACTGGTCGGCGGGCGGCACCCTGCTGCGCCCCGCGGACTACGGCGAGGGCTTCCCGTACGGCGAGACGATCATGCTGGTCATCGGCGCGGTCGGCTCGCTGGCCCTCGTGCAGAGGTGGGGACGGTCGCTGCCGCGGCGGCTGGTGCTGGCCGGCGGTTGGACGGGCGCCGCCATGTTGACCACTATGGGAGCCATGTCCGTTCTCGGCACCTTCTCCCAGCTTCTCGGCCTCACCCAGGGGCCCGTGCCGCTGTCCGAGCCGGCCACGGTGGCGGCGGTCGCGGTCGTGTACGGGAGCTGGCTGCTGTTCGGACTCGCGGTCGCCGGGGCCACCCTCTCCTACCAGCGCACGACGGCACGATGACGCCCCGCCGCGCCGACGTGCTCCTGGCCCTGGTCGCCGGGGTGACACTGTTCCCGCTCTCCCTGACGGTGGCGGTGTTGTCGGCGCCCGGCGTGCGGGCGGTCCTGCTGGCGGGGGCCTGCCTGGCGGCGCACGCGGCCGTGGCGTACCGGCGGCGGACGTGGGCGTTCCTCGTGGTCGCCGTGGCCTTCGCCGTCCAGGTCGCGGTGACCGGGTTGTTCCTCGTGCTGCCGTCGTCGGCGCTGTTCCCGCTCGCGGTCTACTCCTGCGCCGCCCACGCCCGGCGGCATCCGCCGCTGGTGGTCGGCCTGGCGGGAGCGGGGGCGGCGGCGGCCAGGTTCGCGACCGACTCCAGCGTCGCGGCGGCCGGGCTCGGGCCCGACCCGTGGCTGCTGCTGGCGTTGCTGGCCGCGGTGGTGGTCGCGGCGTGGGGACTCGGACTGTACCGGCGGACCCAGCTCGCCCACCTCGACCTGCTGCGGGAGCGGGCCAGCGAGGCCGCGGCGCGGGCCACCGCCGAGGAACGGGCCAGGATCGCCAGGGAGATGCACGACGTGGTCGCCCACGCGCTGGCCGTCATCGTCGCCCAGGCCAGGGGCGGCCGGTTCGCGCCCGCGCGGGCGGCCGAGATCCTGGCCACGATCGAGGAGACGGGCCGCGCGGCCCTCACCGACATGCGGGCCGCCGTCGGCGCGCTGCGCGCCACGCCCGGGGACGGGCCGCCGCCCGGACTGACCGGCCTGCC
>NZ_JBSFGJ010000230.1:0-15017 GCF_053596515.1 Nonomuraea sp. NPDC001684 | reverse complement strand
CGCCTGGAACGGGCCCGTGCCCTGCTGACGGACACCGACCTGACGGTGGAGACGATCGCCGCCCGTTGCGGCTTCCGTGACGCACGGCAGTAGCGCCGTCTGGTCACCGCGAGCTTCGGCATTTCGCCGTCCCGACTCCGCACGCAGTTGCGCCCCGCCGGCTGAAACGCCCGCCGGGAACGGCTCCTGACGCCTTCCCTCGGCCACTTCCTTTCTTGTTCTCCCCATGGGGGCGGTTGCGTGTGCCGCACCGCCATTGATCGACCGCTTTATGGAGGTATGTCGTGTCAAGATTGAACAGGGGGCGCTGGGTGGTCCGCCGTGCGGGCTGGGTGCTCATGGGCACGGCGCTGTCGGCGGCGTCGTTCGCCGGGATCGCCTTCGCGGGGGTGAGCATGTCGATGGCGGACAGTTTCGCCCCCGCACCGACCGCATCGGACGCGCGTGCGTGGCCGACCGCGCCGGCCGTGCCGACCGGCCGGATCACGGTGGCCGTGGTGGTCAGCAACGAGGGGTCTGTGGCCACCGACGTGATGGCGCCGTACCGGGTGTTCGCCGAGTCGGAGAAGTTCTTCGTCTACACCGTGGCAGCCGAGCGCCGCGCCTCCCCGCTGTCCGGCGGAGCCCATCTCCTGCCCGACCACACGTTGGCCGAGGTGGGACGGGGAGTGATCCCTGAGCCCGATGTGGTGGTCGTGCCCGCGGTGACCGAACCGGCCGGCGCCAAGGAGGCGCGGCTGCGGGAGTGGATCGTGGAGCGGCACCGCAAGGGCGCGCGTGTTCTGGGAGTATGCGCGGGCTCGGAGCTGCTGGCGGCCTCCGGCCTGCTGGACGGCCGGGACGCGACCTCCTTCTGGTCCAACATCGGCTCCTTGCAGCGCGATTACCCCCGGGTGCACTGGAAGCGCGGCCAGAGGTATGTGGAGGACGGCCGGGTCACCACCACCGCCGGCGTCACCTCCGGTACGGTCGGAGCCCTACGCGTCGTGGAGGAACTGGCAGGCAACGGCGAAGCCGCCCGAATCGGGAATGGCCTGTCGTATCCGGGCTGGACTCTGGACGGGCCGACCTCGATCCCGGCCAACCAACTGACACTCGGCGACCTGCCGTACGCGCTGAACGCCGCGTTCCCCTGGCGGCGCTCCACGGTGGGGATCGGCCTGGTCGACGGCGTCGATGAGATCGACGCCGCAGCCGCCTTCGAAGCGTACGGCGGGGTGTCCTTCAGCGCACGTACGGTGGTCCTGGGCAGCCGTGGCACAGTCACCACTCGTCACGGCCTCGTCCTGATCGCCCAGCCGACAGGTTCCAGCTCCCACGGAGTGGACCGCTTCGTGGTGCCGGGTGTCGCGGATGTGTCGGCCGTCGACACGTCGCTGCGCACCTGGGCGCACCGCAACAAGCTGGCCGTCGAACTGCCCGGCGGGGGACGGCATGCCGGTGAGTTCGGCTTTGATCCGGTCCTGCGTGATCTCGCCCGCCACAGCGACCGCTCCACGGCCCGGGTCACGGCGAAGTTCACGGAGTACCCCTCCGCCCACCTGACGCTCACCGGGGCGGCCTGGCCCTGGCGGTCGACCTTGCTGGCCGTCGCGGCGGCCGCGGTCAGCGTCGGTGCGGGGTTCCTTCCGACGGCGATCCGGCGGGCTGTGCGGCGCCTGCGGGCGGCATGACAGCGCGTCGCACCCCGCGGGGTGGTCTCCCAGCCCACAGCCCCTTACCGGCCCGAACCCGACACCATTGATCACAACTCCGGACAGGCCCAGTGCGGCGGTCAGACGGCTTGCACCGGGACCCCGATTCCCGTCTTTGGAGGGATCATGGACGCGTGAGGGCGGAGATGCTCGCGAATCTGTCGGCGGCCGATCCGGGTACGCGGGCCGAGGCGCTGCGGTGGTTCGCGGCGCACGGGGACTCCGGCGACGCGGCGGTCGTGGCACCTCTCGTGCGGGATCCGGGCGAGTTCGATGATCGGGATCATGACGATCCACCCGAGTCGGCGCGAACGCCCGTCCGGATGGTCGCCCTCGAAGTGCTCGCCCGGCTGCGGGGGCCGGGGATGTTCACCGGGGTGTTCGACGACGCGCTTCAGGACGGTGATCTCCGGGTTCGGGTGCGGGCCGCGCTGGGCGCTTCGGCCGGGGCGCTGCTGGCGCGGCTCGCCGTTGAGGGCGATCGGGGGGTGCGGTACCGGATCGCGGTCGGGCTGCTCACCGGTGACGTCGGCCGCGACCAGGCGGTTGTGGCCCTCGAACGGCTGCGCGGCGGCGACGATCCGGCAGCGGTCGCCGCCGCCTCCGTCCTCGGCGCGGTGGCGCGCCTCTCCCACCGGCGGCGGGACGAGGGGTAGCGATGCCGCCGCTCCGATGATCGGGGACGATACGCCCACAGCGACCGGGCAGGACCGTGTTCTTTCGGGTCAGCCGGATGCGGCCCGTTTCTGCCGCATTCCGGCGGCACCCCAGAAGATCTTGGCCGGTAGCCGGGGCCGATGAGCGGCGTGGTGGTGAAGGAGACCCGCGACGACTGTGACAGGCCGGAGTTCACGGAAACGCGACTTGACCTTGACCCTAGGGTCAAGGGTGACGCTGGTGGCATGACGAACTCGAACGCTGCCCACCTGGGGTGGAAGGGCCTGTTGCCGGTGGAGGACACCGCACTGGCCGTGACCGACACCGGCGGGTCAGGCATCCCCGTGGTCTACCTGAACGGTTCCTACGCGAGCCAGCGGCACTGGCGGCCCGTCATCAACGCCCTGGGGCCGGGGTGGCGGCACATCACCTACGACGAGCGGGCTCGCGGCAAGTCGAAGAAGTCGGCGGACTACTCCTTCGAGGCCTGCGTCCGGGATCTCGACGCCGTCCTCAAAGCCAGGCGGGTGGAGCGGCCGCTCTTGGTGGGCTGGTCCTACGGCGCCTTGCTCGGGGTCCACTGGGCCGCCCGGCATCCGGGCCGCGTCGCCGGCGTGGTCGGGGTCGACGGCCCCTTTCCGTCCGGGTGGACCGACGAGGCCGGCCACGAACGCATCCGGCGGCTGTTCCACAAGGCCCGATGGGCGTTGCCGATGGCGCGCCTCATCGGCAACGCCGCGCGGATGAGTGCCGCACAGCATGCCGAGATCAACATCGAGGCCCACATCCTGCACGCCGCCCTCGAACCGGTCCTCGACAGCCTGACGGTCCCGGTCCGGTATGTGGTCGGCTCGGGGGAGGCCCTGGGAAGCAGGAATGACGAGCAGGAGCAGATGCGCACTACTCTCAACCCTGTGCTCGCCCGCAACCCGAACCTCACGATAGGCGCGAAGGTCGCCGGCAACCACGGCACGATCGTGCGCAAGGATTTCCGCGCCATCGCCGAGGCCACCCGCGAGCTCGCCGCCCTCACCCGCGAAAGTCGCTGATGACCATGACCGGCGGCGTCACGATCGGCCAGGCGGCGGCCTTCGCCGGCGTCACGATCAAGACCGTCCGCCACTACCACCGGCTCGGCCTGGTCGACGAACCGCGCCGGGACGCTTCCGGCTATCGCCGCTACGGGTCGTCCGACCTGTTGCGGCTGGTCCAGGCCCGGACACTGGCCGAGTCCGGCGTACCGCTGTCCGAGATCGCCGCCCTGCTCGATGCCGATCCGGAGCGGTTCGCCGTCCGCCTGGCCGAGGTCAAACGGCGGCTGACCGAGCGGATCGAGGAGCTGGTCGCGCGCGGCGACTCGCTGGACCGGCTCGCCAACAGCGACCGGGCCCTGTTGCCCGACCGGGCCTGCGCGCTGCTGGAGCGGGCCGCCGACCTCGGCTTCACCCCGGATGAGGTGGCGGCCTACCGCGAGGGCATGGTGCTGGCCAGGGCTGCCCTGGTCCCCGACGGCTTCGACGACTATCTCACCAAGGCCGAGCACGTCCTCGACGACACTCGGTTCGTCGCCTTGAACAAGGAATGCTGGGCCGCCAAGGACCTGGCGCCCGACGACCCCCGCATCGAGGAACTCGCGACCGCCGTGGCCGACCGCTTCCTCGCCAACCCCGCACTGCTCGCGATCTCAAGCGGCCTCCAGGCCCGCATTGACGTCACCCGATACGGCCTGCTCAACCATCACGGCGAAGACCAGGGGTCGGCCATGGCCCGGCTGACCACGCTGGTCGAGGCGAAACTGCGCTCCGCCGGCGTAGACATCCCCCACCAATAGACGCGGCTCACCGTCCACAGTCCCGACAAGGTGGTGGCCGAGGCGACCGTGGCGATGCGCGGGCAGCCGAAGGTGAGAGCGCCGAAGGCGGTGATGGTCGGCAGCAGGACGGTAGGCCGGTGGGGTGGGCGCTGCTTGTCGTACAGCGGGGGTGGCCATTCCGGTGCCGGTAGCGCTAGGTGAATTCGGCACACACTGTACAAGCTTACTTACCGTACGTGTGCATCTCTTGCTATACCGGACACCGTGGGTCCGGATGACACCTTCGACAGCGTCCGTGCGATCGCCGACGCGATCCTGTACGAGGGGTACCTGCTGTACCCCTACCGCCGCTCCTCCGGCAAGAACCGCGTCCGGTGGCAGTTCGGCGTGCTGCTGCCGCCCGCCTGGGCACGGGCCCGGGGGCTCACCGGCGCGGGCGTGGCGGGTTCGGCCGAATCGTGGTGCCAGCAGACGGAATGCCTGCTCGAAGCGGACGGCGAGGTCACGGTCGAGCTGCGGATCCGCTTCCTGCACCAGCAGCGGCGTCAGGTGCAGCGCCGGGGCGCCGACGGCGCCTGGCGGCCGGTCGACTCCCTGGGGGACGGGCCCACGCTGGAACTGAGCTTCGACGAGGCCGTGCCGCGCGAGTTCGACCTGCGTGCCGGCACGGCCGAACTGCTCGCGGGCGAGCGGCGGATCACCGTCGGCGTGCCGGCGGGCGAGGAGATCCGGCCGCTGGACGGCGGCCGGATCGTCGTCAGCCGGTCGGCGATCCGGGCGTCGGTCGCCGTCTCGGCCACGCGGTGCGCGACGGCGTCCCCGCTGCTGCGCCTGCGCTGCCGCGTCGAGAACGACGACCCGGCCACCCCCGCCGACGCCGCCCGCGAGGACGCGCTGCGCGCCTCGCTCCTGAGCTGCCACACTCTGCTCGCCACGCGCGGCGGCTCGTTCGTCTCCCTGCTCGACCCGCCGGAATGGGCCGCGGCGGCGGCCCGCGACTGTGTCAACACGGGCACCTTCCCCGTGCTGGCCGGTACGCCCGGCGCGCGGGACGTCGTGCTCTCCTCCCCGATCATCCTGTACGACCACCCGCGCGTGGCCCCCGAGAGCCCCGGCGACCTGCACGACGCCACGGAGATCGACGAGATCCTGTCGCTGCGCACCCTCACGCTCACCGACGCCGAGAAGCGGGAGGCCCGCGCCACCGACGCGCGGGCCGCGGAGATCATCGACCGCGTCGACTCCATGCCGCCCGCCGCGCTGTCACGGCTGCACGGCGCGGTCCGCTCCAGCCGGGCCGCGGCGGCGGTGGACGGCGTGACGGTCGCCGGGGTGGAGGTCTCGAAGGGAAGCCGGGTCAGGCTCCGGCCGCGACGGTCGGGCACCGACCCCCAGGACATGTTCCTCGACGGCAGGACCGGCCTGGTCGAGGACGTCCTCCAGGACGTGGACGACACCTGGCACCTGGCCGTCACCGTCGACGACGACCCGGGCGCCGACCTGAACCGCTGGTACGGGCGCTACCGCTACTTCACCCTCGACGAGGTCGAGCCCCTGGAGGCGGGATGAGCACCGGCGGTTCCCGCAACGTGCTCGTGGCCGGCATCGGGAACGTGTTCCTGGGCGATGACGGCTTCGGCGTCGAGGTGGTCAGGCGCCTGGACCGGGCGGAGCTGCCCGCGACGGCCGACGTCGCCGACTACGGCATCCGCGGCGTCCACCTCGCCTACGAGCTGCTGGACGGCCGCTACGACACCCTGATCCTGGTCGACGCCGTCCCGCTCGACGGCCCGCCGGGAACGCTGGCCGTCATCGAGGCCGACGACCGGCCGTCCGGGGGCGACGTGGCGATCGACGGGCACGGGCTGCATCCGGACGCCGTGCTCCGGCTGCTGAACCACCTCGGCGGCGGCGTCGAGCGGGTCGTGATCGTGGGCTGCCGGCCCGCGGTCCTGGACGAGGTGATGGAGCTGTCCGAACCGGTGGCCGCCGCCGTGGAGGGGGCCGTCCGCCTCGTCGCGGAGCTGGCCTGGCAGGAGGCGGCGGGAAAGATCGAGAAGGAGACCACCGATGCATGAACTGGGGCTGTGCGACGCGATCGTGGAGGCCGCGCTGGGACGGGCCGGTGGACGCCGGGTGAACGCGGTGCGCGTCCGCGTCGGCGGGCACCCGGTGGATCCGCGGGTCATCGACACGGGCTTCCGCCTGGCCGCCGCGGGCACGGTTGTGCAGGACGCGACCGTCGAACTCGTCACCGTGCCGTACCTGATGCGCTGCGCGGGATGCGGCGCCGAGCAGGAGGCCCGCACCGCCACGGACCTGCTCGCCTGCCGGAGCTGCGGCGGGATGGACGTGGAGAGCATCACGGACGAGAGCGTCGTGGTGGAGTCGATCACGTTCGAACCGGTTCCCGGAACCGCCTGACAGACCCGCCGGCACCGGCTGGAGAACAGGCCGCTGACGTGAAGGAGAGACGTGACATGGCCGATCAGAAGAGCGGATTCGACGAGATGCACATCCTGTGGATCTCCGAGGGCATGAGCTGCGACGGCGACACCGTCTCCGTGACGGCCGCGTCCCAGCCCGCCATCGAGGACGTCGTCACCGGCCTCGTGCCAGGGCTGCCGAAGGTGCACCTGCACAACAAGGTCCTGTCCCCGACGTTGGGCGGGGAGGACTTCCTGGCCCCCTTCCGGGCCGCGGCGCGCGGCGAGCTGGAGCCGTTCATCTTCGTCCTGGAGGGGTCCGTCCCCAACGAGAGGATCAACGGAGAGGGCTACTGGACGTCGTTCGGCAACGACCCGGACACGGGCGAGCCGATGACCCTCAACACCTGGATCGACCTGCTCGCCCCCAACGCCTGGGCGGTCGTCGCGATCGGGACCTGCGCCACCTACGGCGGCATCCACGCCATGGCGGGCAACCCGACCGGCTGCATGGGCCTGGCCGACTACCTGGGCTGGGACTTCCGGTCGGCCGGCGGGCTGCCCATCGTGAACGTGCCGGGCTGTCCGGTGCAGCCGGAGAACTTCATGGAGACCCTCACCTGGGTCCTGCAGCACGCGGCCGGTTCGGCGCCGCCGCCGCCGCTGGACGCGCTGCTGCGTCCCCAGTGGCTGTTCGGCAGGACCGTGCACGAGGGCTGCGACCGTGCCGCCTACTACGAGCAGGCCGACTTCGCCAAGGACTACAACTCGCCCAAGTGCCAGGTGAAGGTCGGCTGCTGGGGCCCGGTCGTCAACTGCAACGTGCCCAAACGCGGCTGGATGAACGGGGTGGGCGGCTGCCCGAACGTCGGCGGGATCTGCATCGGCTGCACGATGCCCGGCTTCCCCGACAAGTTCATGCCGTTCATGGACATGCCGCCGGGCAGCAGCCTGTCCTCGATGCTGATCAAGCCCTACGGGGCGTTCATCCGCCGCATGCGCGGAATCACCAACAACACCGCGAACGCCGAGCCGCGGTGGCGGCACAACCGTGACGCGCTGACCAGCGGCTTCGATCCGCGGTGGCGCCCGTAAGGGCCCGCGACGCCAGAGAGGACACATCAGCACATGGCCGTCTCCGAGCAGGAAGCGCCCGACCGGCGACCACCGGGAGAGCTCGTCGAGATGTCGTGGGATCCCATCACACGCATCATCGGCAACCTGGGCGTCTACACGAAGATCGACTTCGCCAACCGGCGGGTCGCCGAGTGCCACAGCACCTCCTCGCTGTTCCGCGGCTACTCGGTGTTCATGAAGGGCAAGGACCCCAGGGACGCGGGCTTCATCACCAGCCGGATCTGCGGCATCTGCGGCGACAACCACACCACCTGCTCGATGTACGCCCAGAACATGGCGTACGGCATCAAGACGCCGCCGATGGCCGAGTGGATCGTCAACCTCGGCGAAGCAGCCGAGTACATGTTCGACCACACGATCTTCCAGGACAACCTGGTCTTCGTGGACTTCTGCGAGGCGATGGTCAAGGAGACCAACCCGACGCTGCTGGCGCGGGCCAGGACCACCGAGGCGCCCGGGGCGGCGATCCACGGCAAGCGCACGATCGCCGACATCATGGAGGCGTTCAACCCGTTCGAGGGCGACATCTACAAGGAGGCGCTGCGCATCAGCCGCGTCACGCGGGAGATGTTCTGCCTGATGGAGGGCCGGCACGTCCACCCGTCGACGGTCTATCCGGGCGGGGTCGGCACGATGCCGGAGCCGACGTTGTTCACCGACTACCTCTCGCGCCTGCTCGGCGTGGTGGACTTCGTCAAGAAGGCCGTCGCGCTGAACAACGACGTGTTCGACTTCTTCTACGAGGCGCTGCCCGGCTACGAGGAGGTCGGCCGCCGCCGGATCCTGCTCGGCTGCTGGGGGGCCTTCCAGGACCCGGCCGTGGTCGACTACCGCTACGAGACGATGAACGACTGGGGCAAGGCCATGTTCGTCACCCCGGGCATCGTGGTGGACGGCGAGCTGGTCACCAACAACCTCGTCGACATCAACCTCGGCATCCGCATCCTGCTCGGCAGCTCGTACTACGACGACTGGACCGCCGAGGAGCCGTTCGTCACCCACGACCCGCTCGGCAACCCGATCGACATGCGGCACCCGTGGAACCAGACGACCCTGCCCGCGCCGCAGAAACGCGACTTCGAGGGCAACTACAGCTGGGTCATGAGCCCCCGGTGGCTCGACCCGCGCACCGGTGACCACCTCGCGCTCGACACCGGCGGCGGCGCCTTCGCCCGCCTGTACGTCACCGCCCTGTCGGGCATCGTGGACACCCCGTACGTGAAGGCGACGGGCTCGTCGGTGCAGATCTCGCTGCCGAAGGGCCGCGACCTGCCGGAGACGACCCTGGAGTGGCGCATCCCGCCCTGGTCCAACGCCCTGGAACGCAACCGGGCCCGGGTGTACTTCGTGGCCTACGCCGCGGCCATGGCGGTGTACTTCGTCGAGCAGGCCATGGAGCGCATGCGCGCCGGGGACACCAAGGTGTTCGCCGACTTCGCCGTGCCGGAGGAGGCCATCGGCGTCGGGTTCCACGAGGCGGTGCGCGGCGTGCTCTCCCATCACATGGTCATCCGGGACGGCAAGATCGCCAACTACCACCCGTACCCGCCCACGCCCTGGAACGGCAGCCCGCGCGACAGCTTCGGCACGCCGGGCCCGTACGAGGACGCCGTCCAGGACATGCCGATCTTCGAGGAGAACGGCCCGGACGACTTCAAGGGCGTCGACATCATGCGCGCGGTGCGCAGCTTCGACCCCTGCCTGCCCTGCGGCGTGCACATGTACGTCGGCAAGGGACGCACGGTGAAGAAGCTGCACTCGCCGATGTTCGGCGCGAGCCATGGCTGAGCCGGACCGCCTGGACGACCAGGCGGTGGCCCGCCTGCTGGAGCGGCTGGAGGAGACCCTGGGGCGGCTGGAGGGCACGCCCGGCCCGACGGCGGAGACGGCGCTCGACGCCGTCGCCATCCTCGCCGAGGTCTACGGCGAGGCTCTGGCCCGGGTCATGGACCGGGCTCCGGCCGGGTCCGCCGTCGCCGCCGCCCTGGCCGACGACGAGCTGCTCGGCCACCTGCTGGTCCTGCACGACATCCATCCCGAGCCGCTCCGGCGGCGGATCGAGCGCGCGCTCGACGGCCTGGCCGGCGCCCTGCGCGCCCAGGGGGTGGAGGCGCGGCTCGCCGACGTGACGGACGACGTCGCGCGGGTGCGGCTGACGGGCGGCTGCTCGTCCGGGTCGGAGCCGGTACGGCTGGCCGTCGAGCAGGCGGTGCGCGCCGTCGCGCCGGAGGTGGAGACGGTCGAGGTGAGCCGCGCCGCGCCGGTCGCCTTCGTCCCCGCCGAGGCGCTGCTGGTCCGGCCCGGCGGCGCCGCATGAGCACGACCGCGCACGGCCGCCTGCTCAGACGGACCGCGCGCCGCCGGGACGCGGGCGCGCGCTGCGAGCTGTGCGAGGCG
The DNA here is from genome assembly GCF_053596515.1 of Nonomuraea sp. NPDC001684. Taxonomy (NCBI): domain Bacteria; kingdom Bacillati; phylum Actinomycetota; class Actinomycetes; order Streptosporangiales; family Streptosporangiaceae; genus Nonomuraea; species Nonomuraea sp. NPDC001684. Next base: position 4,893 of record NZ_JBSFGJ010000230.1, on the reverse strand, counting down.
CCGGTCCGGGGCGAGCACGGGCACGTCGTGGACACGCGTTCGGCGGAGGTGCTGTGCGCGTGCCGGGCGTGCGCGCTGCTGTTCGAGCCGGACGGCGACGGCCACTTCCTGCGGGTGCCCGAACGGCGGCTGCGGCTGACCGGGGTGCGGCCGGCCGACCTCGGCATCCCCGTGAGCCTGGCGTTCTTCGTCACCGCGCCCGACGGCTCGGCCACCGCGCACTACCCGAGCCCGCTGGGCGGCACCCGCAGCGACCTGGACGCCGCGGCCTGGCAGGCGGTCGCCGCCCGCGCCGAGGAGCTGGGCACCATGCGGCCGATGGTCGAGGCGCTGCTCGTCAACGGCGTACGGGGGGCCGGTGAGTGCTGGCTGGTCCCGATCGACGACTGCTACCGGCTGATGGCCCTGGTACGAGGTGAATGGACCGGTATGTCAGGCGGCGATCAGGTATGGGCAAAGATCGCGCAGTATTTCGCCCAGCTCGACGACGCAGGGCATCGCCGGGGGTAGGACCCGCACCATGGCACACATCAAGGTGGGCAAGCCCGACGTCGCACCCGACGCGACGGCGCACGTCAAGGGCGTCGAGCAGGGCAACCGGCCCGGCGCGTACGAGCGGCAGGCGGGACACCACCGGGACGGCACGGCCGACGCCCGGCGCTCGACGGGGATCAGCCCCAAGAAGCACGACCCGATCCTGCCGGTCATGCCCAACCTCCCGCCAGGCTGAGAAGGAAAGAACAGACATGCGGCGACCACGTACGACGCTGCTGGCCGGGCTGGCCGGGGCGGTGCTCCTGGGGATGTTCTGGAAGGAACTCCCGGCGCTGAGGCGCTACATCAAGATCAAGCAGATGTGATCCCGGAACGATGTGTCTTGGCATCCCCGGCGAGATCGTCGAGCTGCTGCCGGACCGGGCCGACCTGGCCACCGTCGAGGTCGCCGGCGTACGCCGCGCGATCAGCGTCGGCCTGCTGGACGGCCCGGTCCGGCCCGGTGACTGGGTCCTGGTCCACGTGGGCTTCGCGATGTCCAGGATCGACGAGAGCGAGGCCGCGGCGACGCTGGCGCTGCTGACCGGCCTCGGCCCCGCCTACACCGACGAGCTCCAGGCGCTCGCGGAATCCGACATCACGTGAAAGGCGCCGGCATGCGCTTCGTCGACGAGTACCGCGACGCCCGGACGGCACGGGCCCTGGCCGCGCGGATCGCGGAGCTGTGCGAGCCCGGCCGCCGCTACACCTTCATGGAGGTGTGCGGCGGGCACACCCACACGATCTACAAGCACGGCGTCGAGGACTACCTGCCGCCTAACGTGAACCTCGTCCACGGGCCCGGCTGTCCCGTCTGCGTGATCCCCATGGGACGCGTCGACGACGCGATCGCCATCGCCCGCGAACCGGACGTGATCATGACCTCGTTCGGCGACATGATGCGGGTGCCCGGCGGCGAGGGCTCCTTCCTGGACGCCAAGGCCGCCGGCGCGGACATCCGCATGGTGTACTCCCCGCTCGACGCGCTGCGGATCGCCCGCCAGAACCCCGCCCGCCGGGTCGTCTTCATGGCGATCGGCTTCGAGACCACCGCGCCGTCCACGGCGATGACCGTGCTGCGGGCCGCGGCCGAAGGGCTCGGCAACTTCTCCGTCTTCTGCAACCACGTCATGATCATTCCGGCGATCAAGGCGATCCTGGACTCGCCGGACCTGCGGCTCGACGGCTTCATCGGGCCGGGCCACGTCTCCACCGTGATCGGCTGCCGGCCGTACGCGTTCATCGCCGAGGAGCACGGCAAGCCGCTCGTCTGCTGCGGGTTCGAGCCGCTGGACGTGCTGCAGTCGATCCACATGCTGCTGCGGCAGCTCGCCGAGGGGCGGGCCGAGGTGGAGAACCAGTACACGCGGGTGGTGCCGTGGGAGGGCAACGGCCGGGCGCTGGAGGCGATCGGCCGGGTCATGGAGCTGCGCCCGTACTTCGAGTGGCGCGGCCTCGGCTTCATCTCCCACTCCGCGCTGCGCCTGCGCGACGCCTACGCGGCCCACGACGCCGAACGGATCTTCCAGGTGCCGGGCGTACGGGTGGCCGACCCGAAGGCGTGCCAGTGCGGCGAGGTGCTCAAGGGCGTGCTCAAGCCGTGGGAGTGCAAGGTGTTCGGAACCGCGTGCACGCCGGAGACGCCGATCGGCACCTGCATGGTGTCCTCCGAGGGCGCCTGCGCCGCGTACTACAACTTCGGCCGGTTCACCCGCACGCGGGCCAAGGAGGCGACCACGGCATGACGACCGAGCGCACCGCCGGATGGGCCGAGCGGGCCGTCCGCGAGGCGGGCGGGCCCGCCGGCCCGGCGACCCGCGAGGAAGAGGTGCTGCTGCGCATCGAGCGCGCCCGGGGACGCCGGGCCCGGGTGCGGGAGGAGCGCATCACGCTGGCCCACGGCGCGGGCGGGAGCGCCTCGCACACGCTGGTCGAGGCCGTGTTCGTGGACGCGTTCCGCAACCCGATCCTGGAGCCGCTCGGCGACGGCGCCGTGCTGGGGGTGGCGGGCGGACGGCTGGCCTTCAGCACCGACTCCTTCGTGGTCTTCCCGCTGTTCTTCCCCGGCGGCGACATCGGCGACCTCGCCGTCAACGGCACGGTCAACGACCTGGCCGTCTGCGGGGCCCGGCCCCTGTACCTGTCGGCCGGCTTCATCCTGGAGGAGGGCTTCCCGGTCGCCGACCTGCGGCGGATCGCCACCTCGATGGCCGCCGCCGCCGACCGCGCCGGCGTCCAGGTGGTCACCGGGGACACCAAGGTCGTGGAACGCGGCAAGGCGGACGGATGCTACGTCACCACCGCCGGCGTGGGCGTGCTGGAGCGGGAGACGGAGCTGACGCCGTCGGCGATCAGGCCGGGCGACGCCGTCATCGTCTCGGGGCCGATCGGCGAGCACGGCGTCACCATCATGATCTCTCGTGGGGAGCTGGACATCGAGGCCGACCTCGCCTCCGACACCGCGCCGCTCAACGGCGTCGTCGCCGCGCTGCTCGACGCCGTCCCCGGGGTGCGGGTGCTGCGGGACGCCACGCGCGGAGGGGTGGCGACGGTGCTCAACGAGCTGGCCCGCTCCTCGCGGCTCGGCATCGTGGTGGAGGAGTCGGCGGTGCCGGTCCGCCCGGTGGTGAACGGCGCCTGCGAACTGCTCGGCATCGACCCCCTGTACGTCGCCTGCGAGGGCCGGTTCGTCGCCGTGGTCGACGGCGATCAGGCCGGAAGGGCGCTGGAGGCGCTGCGCGGCCATCCTCTCGGCGCGGAGGCGGCCGTGGTCGGCCGGGTGCGTGCCGAGCCCGCGGGGCTCGTGCTGCTCGACACGGCCTTCGGCGGCACCCGGATCGTCGACATGCTCGTCGGGGACCCGCTGCCGCGCATCTGCTGAGCCGCGGCCGACCGGCGCTTCATCCGGCGCGGGTCATCCGGCGCGGGTCATCCGGCGTGGGTCATCCGGCGTGGGTCATCCGGCGTGGGTCATCCGGCGTGGTCGAGGGCGGCGGCGACGGCGGCCTGGCCCAGGCTGAGGCCGCCGTCGTTGGGCGGCACCCGCGAGTGCAGGAGCACCCGCAGGCCCGCCTCCCGCAGCCCTGCCTCCATCCGCTCCAGCAGGACGACGTTCTGGAAGACGCCGCCGGACAGTGCCACCTCGCGCAGCCCCGTCCGTTCGCTCAGCGCCAGCACCGCCCGCAGCAGGACGCGGGCCAGGCCGTTGTGGAAGCGCGCGGCCACCAGCGGCGTCCGCACGCCCGCCAGCAGGTCCTCGACCGCGCCGCGGACCAGGTCGGTCCCGGACACGACCAGCTCCGGCCCGCCGGACAGCGCCGCCGGGTAGGCGGCCCGCTCGCCAGGCTCGGCGAACTGCTCCAGTTCGATCGCCGCCTGCCCCTCGAAGAGCACCCGGTCGCGCAGCCCGGCGATCGCGGCCACCGCGTCGAACAGCCGGCCCGCGCTCGACGTGAGCGGCGCGTTCGTCCCGGTGCGGGCCAGCGCCGCCACGGCCGCCCACCGGTCCCGGTGCCGCCGGACGAAGGGCAGGTCCGGCGGCGCGTCGCCGTAGATCGCGTCGAGGTAGGACACGCCCATGCGCCACGGCTGCCGTACGGCCGCCGTCCCGCCGGGCATGGGCACCGCCTCCAGGTGCCCCGCCCGCTCGAACCCGCGCAGGTCGGCGATCAGCAGCTCGCCGCCCCACAGGGTGCCGTCGGAGCCCAGGCCCAGGCCGTCCAGGGCGACGCCGATCACTGGGCCCTCCTCGCCGTTGTCGGCCAGGCAGGAGGCGATGTGGGCGTGATGGTGCTGCACGCCGACGAGCTCGACGCCGTCGAGGCCGGACGCGTACTTGGTGGACAGGTACTCCGGGTGCAGGTCGTGGGCGACGAGCCGGGGCCGGACGCCGAACAACCGGCTCAACTGGCCGATCCCCTCCGCGTACGAGCGCAGGGTCTCGTAGCCCTCCAGGTCGCCGATGTGCTGCGACAGGACCGCGTGGCGGCCCTTGACCAGGCAGAAGGTGTTCTTCAGCTCGCCGCCGCAGGCCAGCACGTGCCGCGACGGCGGCCGTCGCAGCGTCACGGGGGCGGGCACGTACCCGCGCGAGCGGCGGACGGGCAGCTCCCGGCCGCGGAACAGGCGCACCACCGAGTCGTCGGCCCGGACGTGGATGCGCCGGTCGTGGACGAGGAAGCCGTCGGCGATGCCGGACAGCCGGTCCAGGGCGTCGTCGTCCCGGTGCGCGATGGGCTCGTCCGACCGGTTTCCGCTGGTCAGGACCGCTGGCTGGCCGAGCCGTACGGCCAGGAGATGGTGCAGCGGCGTCGCGGGCAGCATCACCCCCAGCTCCCGGTTGCCCGGCGCGACCGCCTC
>NZ_JBSFGJ010000229.1:0-15096 GCF_053596515.1 Nonomuraea sp. NPDC001684 | reverse complement strand
TCGCGCACGTGGACGCGGGCACCGGGCCCCACCTCGGCCCGCACCGCCGCGACCTCGTTGGGCGAGCACACCAGCGCCGTGGCCCCGGCCTCGACCGACAGGGCGGCCAGGCGGCGCACGGCTTCGTCGGCCGGTCCGGCCAGGCCCATGCGGTCGAGGTCGGACTCGTCCAGCGAGGTGAGGATCGTCACAGCGGCGATCTTGGTCTGCGGGGCGGCCTCGACCGCGGCCCGGATCATGGCGGCCCCGCCGGCCGCGTGCACGGTCAGGATGGCCGGACGCAGGCGGGCGACGGCCTTGGCGGCGCCCGCGACGGTGTTGGGGATGTCGTGCAGCTTGAGGTCGAGGAAGATCTGGACGCCGCTGGCGCCGCGCACGGAGGCGATCACGTCGGGGCCGTAGCGCAGGTACAGCTCCAGGCCCACCTTGATGGTGCTGACGTGCGGCGTCACCAGGCTCGCCCACCTGGCGGCGGTCTCCAGGTCGGGGGCGTCGAGGGCGACGGCGATGGGTGCGGGCGTCAAGGGGAGCTCTCCTCGGAGTCGACTAGAAGGTGCCGGGGAGCGCTCCCCGGCGGCCGGTGGGCCAGGCCGACGGCGTCGGCGAGGCGTTGGAAGCCGCGTGCCCGCAGCAGGTCCTCCAGCTCGCGCTCGATGCGCAGGCACGCGTAGGGGTCGTGGAACAGCGCGGTGCCCACCCCGACCAGGCAGGCGCCCGCCAGGATGAGCTGGAAGGCGTCCCGGCCGGTCATCACGCCGCCCATGCCGATCAGCGGCACCCCGGGCAGGGCCGCGTGCACCTGCCACACGCACCGGACGGCCAGGGGCAGGATGGCGGGCCCCGACAGCCCTCCGGTGACGGCGGCCAGCGACGGGCGCAGCGCCTCGGTGTCGATGGCCATGCCGAGCGGGTTGTTGATCATGGACAGGGCGTCCGCCCCGGCGTCCACGCAGGCGCGCGCGACCGAGACGATGTCGGCCACGTCGGGCGCGAGCTTGGCCACCACGGGGACGTCGTAGCGCATGATGGAGCGCACCGAGGCGATCACCTCGGCCGCGGCGCTGCCCTCGCGCGCGAAGACACGCCCTCTGTCCTCCATGTTCGGGCAAGAAAGGTTGACCTCCAGCGCGGTCACCCCGGGCGCGTCGGCGAGCCTTCGGGCCAGCTCGGAGTACTCGGCGACGGTGCCGCCGCCGATCGAGACGATGGTCTTGATGCCGCGCTGGGCCAGCCAGGGCAGCTCGCGCTCCAGGAACGCCTCGATGCCCGGCCCCTGGAGCCCGACGGCGTTGAGCATGCCGGAGGGCGTCTCGGCCATGCGCGGGGTCGGCCGGCCCGCCCGGGGGGCCATGGTGATGGACCGGGTGGTCAGCGCGCCGAGCCGGTGGAGGTCGAAGAACTGGGCGAGCTCGCGTCCGGAGCCCGCGCAGCCGGCGGCCGTGGTGACGGGGTTCGCCAGCTCGACGTGCGCCAGAAACGTACGCATATCAACTGACATGTCGTGCACCGCCTCCGGGGGCGCCGAGCGCGTCGAACGGGATCGTTCCCACGTCCTCGAAGCGCACCCGCTCCCCCCGGAACACCGGTCCCTCCGCGCACGCGCGGACCATCCTGGTCGCGCCGTCGTCGCCGATGACGGGGATGACGCACGTCATGCACACCCCGATGCCGCAGGCCATCTGCTCCTCGACGGCCACCTGCACGGGGATGTCGAACTCCATCGCCACCGCCGTCACCGCCCGCAGCGCCGGCATGGGCGCGCAGGCGTAGACGGCGTCGGCTCGGGTGTCGGCGATCACCGAGGGCAGCGCGTCGGTGACCTTGCCGCGCAGGCCGAGCGAGCCGTCCTCGGTGGTCAGGGTCGTCGTCTCGGCGATGCGGCGGGCCCGCATGGCGCCGAAGACGCGGTCGGCCCCGGCGCCGCCGAGCACGAAGTCGACCCGGCAGCCGCGCGCCAGCAGCGCGTCGGCCAGCGGGAACAGCACGGCAGAGCCGTACTCGGCGCCGACCAGCACGCAGTTGACCGGGTCGCGCGGCAGCGGGAAGGGCCGGCCGAGCGGCCCGACCAGGTCGAGCGTGTCGCGGGCGCGCCGCTCGGCCAGCCAGGACGTGCCCGGCCCGGCGACGGTGAAGACGAGCTCGACCGTGCCGCCGTAGTCGGACTTGACGTCATGGATGGACAGCGCGCGGCGCGTCACCATCGACGTGTGGGCCCCGCCGACCGCCACGGAGACGAAGTGGCCGGGGCGGTAACGCTCGGCGATGCCGGGCGCCACCACCGTCAGCGCATGGTAGGCGTCGACCCGGCGCGTCGTCAGCACCGTGCCCGTCACCTGCACAGGTGTGCCGGCCAGTCGTCTTCACCTCCCGCGCGGGTCAGCCGCGTAGTGCCTGTGCGTGCTCCTGGAGTGACCGCACGCCGACGTCGCCGCGGACGATCGCCTGGATCCCGGCCGCCGCCGCGGCCAGCCCCGCGACGGTGGTGATGCACGGGATGCCGCGCAGCACCGCCGCGGTGCGGATCTCGTAGCCGTCCAGGCGCGGCCCGGACTGACCGGGGCTGCCGAACGGCGTGTTGACGATCAGGTCCACCTCGCCGTCGAGAATCGCCTGCACGCTCGTAGGCTCACCTCCGGGCCCGGTCCCCTCGCTGTGCTTTCGCACGATCTTGGCATGGACACCGTTGCGGCGCAGCACCTCGGCCGTGCCCTCGGTGGCGAGGATCTCGAAGCCGAGGTCGGCCAGTGCCTTCACAGGGAAGATCATCGCACGCTTGTCCCTGTTGGCCACGGACACGAACGCGCGTCCCTTGGTCGGAAGTTCGCCGTAGGCCCCGGCCTGGGACTTGGCGAACGCCACGCCGAAGAACGCGTCGATGCCCATGACCTCGCCCGTGGAGCGCATCTCGGGCCCGAGCACGGTGTCGACGCCTCGGAAGCGGTTGAAGGGCAGCACGGCCTCCTTGACCGCGATGGACGCCTCCAGCGGCAGCGTGCCGCCGTCGCCGGTGGCCGGCAGCATGCCCTCCGCGCGCAGCGAGGCGATCGAGGAGCCGAGCATCACCCGGGCCGCCGCCTTGGCCAGCGGCGTGGCCGTCGCCTTGGACACGAACGGCACGGTACGGCTGGCCCGCGGGTTGGCCTCCAGGACGTACAGGACGCCCGCCGACATGGCGTACTGGACGTTCAGGAGCCCGCGCACGCCCACCCCGGCGGCGATGGCCTCGGTGGCGGCGCGGATGCGCTTGACGTCGTGGCTGCCCAGCGTGAGCGGCGGCAGGGCGCAGGCCGAGTCGCCGGAGTGGATGCCGGCCTCCTCGATGTGCTCCATGACGCCGCCGAGGAACAGCTCCTGGCCGTCGTAGAGCGCGTCGACGTCGATCTCGATGGCCTCGTCGAGGAACTTGTCCACCAGGACCGGGTGGCCGCCCTCCTGGGCCGCCATGTACGTCGTCAGCGTCTCGTCGTCGTAGACGATGGCCATGCCGGCCCCGCCGAGCACGTACGAGGGCCGCACGAGCACCGGGTAGCCGATCTCCCCGGCGATCTCCAGCGCCTCGGGCACCGTCAGCGCGGTGCCGTGCTTGGGCGCGGGCAGCCCGGCCTCGGCCAGCACCCGCCCGAACGCGCCGCGCTCCTCGGCCAGGTGGATCGACTCGGGCGAGGTGCCGACCACGGGCACGCCCGCGTCCTTGAGCGCCTGCGCCAGGCCGAGCGGCGTCTGGCCGCCGAGCTGCACGATCACGCCCACGACCGGGCCGGTCTGCTGCTCGGCGTGCACGACCTCCAGGACGTCCTCCAGCGTGAGCGGCTCGAAGTAGAGCCGGTCGGAGGTGTCGTAGTCGGTCGAGACGGTCTCGGGGTTGCAGTTGACCATGACGGTCTCGAACCCGGCCCGCGACAGCTCGAAGGAGGCGTGCACGCACGCGTAGTCGAACTCGATGCCCTGCCCGATGCGGTTGGGCCCGGAGCCGAGGATGATGACCTTCTCCCGCTCGCCGGAGGGGACCTCGGTCTCCTCGTCGTAGGTGGAGTACAGGTACGGCGTCCTGGCGGCGAACTCGGCGGCGCAGGTGTCGACGGTGTTGTAGACCGGCCGCACGCCGAGCGCGTGGCGCAGGCCGCGCACGTGGGCCTCCTCCACGCCGCGGATCTCGGCGATCTGCGCGTCGGAGAAGCCGTGGTGCTTGGCGCGGGTCAGCGCGGCGGCGGTGAGCTCGGGCGCGGCGGCGATCTCCTGGGCCTCCTCCTCCAGCAGGAGGAGCTGGTCGAGGAACCAGGGGTCGACGCTGGTGGCCTCGAACAGCTCGGCCGCGGTCGCGCCCGCGCGCACGGCCTGCTGCATCGTGCGCAGCCGCCCGTCGTGCGGGGTGCGGCAGGCCGCCAGCAGCTCGTCCTTGTCCTGGACGGGTCCCGCCCAGGTGAAGGCGGAGTCCTTCTTCTCCAGCGAGCGCAGCGCCTTCTGCAGCGCCTCGGTGAAGGAGCGGCCGATGGCCATGGCCTCGCCGACGGACTTCATGTGCGTGGTCAGCGTGCGGTCGGCCCCGCGGAACTTCTCGAAGGCGAAGCGCGGCACCTTGACCACGATGTAGTCGAGGGTCGGCTCGAAGGAGGCCGGGGTCTCCTTGGTGATGTCGTTGGGGATCTCGTCGAGGGTGTAGCCGATGGCCAGCTTGGCGGCGATCTTGGCGATCGGGAAGCCGGTGGCCTTGGAGGCCAGGGCGCTGGAGCGGGAGACGCGCGGGTTCATCTCGATGACGATCATGCGCCCGGTGCGCGGGTCGACGGCGAACTGGATGTTGCAGCCGCCGGTGTCCACGCCGACCTCGCGGATGACCGCGATGGCCACGTCGCGCATGTTCTGGTACTCGCGGTCGGTCAGGGTCAGCGCGGGCGCGACGGTGACGCTGTCGCCGGTGTGCACGCCCATCGGGTCGATGTTCTCGATGGAGCACACGATGACGACGTTGTCCGCCTTGTCGCGCATGACCTCCAGCTCGTACTCCTTCCAGCCGAGGATGGACTCCTCCAGGAGCACCTCGGTGGTCGGCGAGGCGTCGAGGCCGGCGCCGGCGATGCGGCGCAGGTCGTCCTCGCCGTAGGCGAAGCCGGAGCCGACGCCGCCCATGGTGAAGCTGGGCCGTACGACCAGCGGGTAGCCCAGCTCGCCGGCGGCGGCCAGGCAGTCCTCCATGGTGTGGCAGATGACCGACTTGGCGGACTCGGCGTTCAGCCCGTGCTCGCGGGCGACCTTGGCGACGATCTCCTTGAACTTCTCGCGGTTCTCGCCCGCCTGGATCGCGTCGAAGTCGGCGCCGATCAGCTCGACCTCGTACTTCTCCAGCACGCCCGACTCGTGCAGCGCGACCGCGGTGTTCAGCGCGGTCTGGCCGCCCAGGGTGGGCAGCAGCGCGTCGGGGCGCTCCTTGGCGATGATCTTCTCGACGTACTCGGGGGTGATCGGCTCGACGTACGTGGCGTCGGCGAACTCGGGGTCCGTCATGATCGTGGCCGGGTTGCTGTTGACCAGGATGACGCGGAAGCCCTCGGCCCGCAGCACGCGGCAGGCCTGCGTGCCCGAGTAGTCGAACTCGCACGCCTGGCCGATCACGATCGGGCCGGAGCCGATCACCAGGACCGACCGGATGTCCTCACGCTTGGGCACGGCTCATGACCTCACAGAACTCGTCGAAGAGATAAGCGGCGTCGTGCGGCCCCGCGGCGGCCTCGGGGTGGTACTGGACGCTGAAGGCGCGCCCGTCGAGCAGGCGCAGGCCCTCCACGCACCGGTCGTTGAGGTTGACGTGGCTGACCTCGGCCGGGCCGTAGGGCGTCTCGAACGGCTCGCCGATCGGCGCCTCGACGGCGAACCCGTGGTTGTGGGCCGAGATCTCGACCTTGCCGGTGCGCACGTCCTGGACCGGCTGGTTGACGCCGCGGTGGCCGTAGCGCAGCTTGTACGTGGACAGCCCGAGCGCCCGGCCGAACAGCTGGTTGCCGAAGCAGATGCCGAAGAACGGCACCCTGGCCTCAAGGACGCCGCGCAGCGCCGACACGTCGGCGGTGGCGGGGTCGCCGGGGCCGTTGGAGAAGAACACGCCGTCGGGCTCGACCGCCATGATCTGCTCGTACGTGGCCGTGGCGGGCAGCACGTGCACCTCGCAGCCGCGCTCGGCCATGCGGTGCGGGGTCATGCCCTTGATGCCGAGGTCGACGGCGGCGACCGTGAAGCGCCTCTCGCCCACGGCGGGCACGACGTAGGGCTCGGCCGTGGCCACCTCGGCGGCCAGGTCGGCGCCCTCCATGGCGGGCGCGCGCCGCACCCGCTCGACGAGCTCCTCGACCGTCGCGGAGGGGGCCGAGAAGATGCCGGCCCGCATCGCGCCGCGCTCGCGCAGGTGGCGGGTCAGGGCGCGGGTGCCGGTGATGGCGATGCCGACGACGCCCTGCTGCTTGAGGTAGTCGTCGAGCGAGCGGTCGGCCCGCCAGTTGGAGACGATCCTGGACGGCTCGCGCACGACGTACCCGGCGACCCAGACGCGGCCCGACTCGGGGTCTTCGTCGTTGACGCCGGTGTTGCCGATGTGCGGGGCCGTCATGGCGACGATCTGCCGGTGGTAGGAGGGGTCGGTGAGGGTCTCCTGGTAACCGGTCATGCCGGTGTTGAAGACCATCTCGCCGAACGTCTCGCCTTCGGCGCCGTAAGGAGTTCCGTGGAAGACGCGGCCGTCTTCCAGGACGAGCACCGCGGTGTTCAAACCAGCTTCCCTTCGAGAACGGTCGGCGTGCCGCGCAGGAACGTGGCGACCACCCGGCCGGGCAACGTCATCCCCTCGTACGGGGTGTTCCTGCTCTTGGAGGCGTAGGCGGAGGGGTCCACCTCGGTGCGGGCCGACGGGTCGTACAGCGTGATGTTGGCCGGCGCGCCCGGCTCCAGCGGACGGCCGTGGCCGGACAGGCGGCCGATGCGGGCGGGGGTGATCGACATGCGCTCGGCGACCCCGGCCCAGTCGAGCAGCCCGGTCTCGACCATGGCCTCCTGGACGACGCTCAGCGCGGTCTCCAGGCCGATCATGCCCATGGCCGCGGCCGGCCACTCGGTCTCCTTGTCCTCGACCGGGTGCGGGGCGTGGTCGGTGGCGACGACGTCGATCGTGCCGTCGGCCAGCGCGGCGCGCAGCGCCTGGACGTCGGCGTGCGTGCGCAGCGGCGGGTTGACCTTGTAGATCGGGTTGTAGGCGCCGACCGGGGACTCCTCGACGAGGTCGTCGGTGAGGAGCAGGTGGTGAGGGGTGACCTCGGCGGTGATGTTCCAGCCCTTGGACTTGGCCCAGCGGATGATCTCGACCGAGCCGGCGGTGGAGACGTGGCAGACGTGCAGGCGGGAGCCGACGTGCGCGGCCAGCAGGCAGTCGCGGGCGATGACCGCCTCCTCGGCCACGGCCGGCCAGCCGGTCAGGCCGAGCCTGCCGGAGACGACGCCCTCGTTCATCTGGGCGCCCTCGGTGAGCCTGGGCTCCTGGGCGTGCTGGGCGACGACGCCGTCGAACGCCTTGACGTACTCCAGGGCGCGGCGCATCAGCACGGCGTCGCTGACGCACTTGCCGTCGTCGGAGAAGACCCGGACCCGGGCCGCCGAGTCGGCCATCGCGCCGAGCTCGGCGAGCTGCCTGCCCTCCAGGCCGACGGTCACCGCGCCGACCGGCTGCACGTCGCAGTGGCCGAACTCGTGGCCGAGCCGCCACACCTGCTCGACCACGCCGGCGGTGTCGGCGACGGGCGAGGTGTTGGCCATGGCGTGCACGGCGGTGTAGCCGCCGCGGGCCGCGGACTGGGTGCCGGTCTGGACGGTCTCGGCGTCCTCGCGGCCGGGCTCGCGCAGGTGGGTGTGCAGGTCGACCAGGCCGGGCAGCGCGATCGCGCCGCCGCCGTCGACGGTCTCGCCGCCGGGGCCGGCGTCGAGGCCGGCGCCGATCTCGGCGATGCGCCCGTCGGCGATCCGCAGGTCCACCGGCTCGCCGCCGAGGATCCTGACATTCTTGATGATCACTGGATCTCTCCCCCGAGCAGCAGGTACAGGACGGCCATGCGGATGGTCACGCCGTTGGCGACCTGCTCCACGATGGTGGAGCGCGGTGAGTCGGCCACCTCGGCGGCGATCTCCATGCCCCGGTTCATCGGCCCGGGGTGCATGACGATGGCCTCGTCCGGCATCTTGGCGAAGCGGTCGCGGTCGAGGCCGTAGCGGCGGGAGTACTCGCGCTCGCTGGGGAAGTAGGCGGCGTTCATCCGCTCCTTCTGCACCCGCAGCATCATGACCGCGTCGGACTTGGGCAGCACGGCGTCGAAGTCGTAGGACACCTCGCACGGCCAGGTGCCGACCGAGACGGGCAGCAGCGTGGGCGGCGCGACGAGGGTGACCTCGGCCCCGAGCGTGTTGAGCAGCAGCACGTTGGAGCGGGCGACCCGGCTGTGCAGCACGTCGCCGACGATGGTGACCCGGCGGCCGTCGAGCCCACCGAGGCGGCGGCGCATCGAGAAGGCGTCGAGCAGCGCCTGCGTGGGGTGCTCGTGGGTGCCGTCGCCGGCGTTGACGACGCTGCCGCGCACCCAGCCGGCCAGCCGGTGCGGCGCGCCGGAGGAGCCGTGGCGGATGACGACGGCGTCGGCGCCCATGGCCTCCAGGGTGAGCGCGGTGTCCTTGAGCGACTCGCCCTTGGAGACGCTCGACCCCTTGGCCGAGAAGTTGATGACGTCGGCCGAGAGCCGCTTGGCCGCCGCCTCGAAGGAGATCCTGGTGCGGGTGGAGTCCTCGAAGAACAGGTTGACCACCGTGCGGCCGCGCAGCGTGGGCAGCTTCTTGATGGATCGTTCCGAGACCCTGGCCAGCTCCTCGGCGGTGTCGAGGATGAGCAGCGCGTCGTCCTTGGTCAGGTCGCCCGCCGAGATGAGGTGCCGGTTCACCTGTCGTCCTCCTTCATGAGCAGGACGGCGTCGCGGCCGTCGATCTCGGAGAGGTAGACCTTGACCTTCTCGCTCTTGGCGGTGGGCAGGTTCTTGCCCACGTAGTCGGCCCGGATGGGCAGCTCGCGATGGCCGCGGTCGACCAGCGTGGCGAGCTGCACGGCGGTCGGGCGGCCGAGGTCGTTGAGCGCGTCGAGCGCGGCGCGGACGGTGCGGCCGGAGTAGAGCACGTCGTCGACGAGGACGACCACCTTGCCGTCGATGCCGTCGGGCGGCAGCTCGGTGCGCCCGAGCGGGCGGACGGGGCCGCGGCGCAGGTCGTCGCGGTACATGGTGATGTCGATCGAGCCGACGGGGATCTTGAGCCCTTCGAACTGCTCGACGCGGTCGCCGAGCCGGCGGGCGAGCGTGGCGCCGCGGGTCGGGATGCCGAGGAGGACTACGTCACCGGCGCCCTTGGTGCGTTCGAGGATCTCGTGCGCGATTCGGGTCAGCGCCCGGTGGATGTCCGGGCCTTCGAGCACGGCCCTGGAATCGGACATGGAGGGATCTCACCACCTTTCCCGCCTCACGGGACGGGTCTTAAAAGGGTGTTGGTCGGGACACACAGTACCAGGGGCTACCTGGTACAACGTGAGCGCCCCGCCCTGCCGTCCGGGTGTGGCGGGCGTCCCGGCCGGCCGTTCACCCCGGCCGGCCCGGCGAATTTGGCAATTACCGACATACAGGTATAAAACCTGCTCTAAGTCTTCTCGGGGGAGGTTTCACATGGCGCTGTCGGCACGCGAGCAGTCGGTGCTCAAGGCCATCGCCCGGCAGGTCAGGGACGAGGACCCCGAGCTGTTCGCGGCCATGTCCCGGCACGGCGCTCCGGCGTCGCTGGCCTGGCCGCTGGCGCTGATGGCGCTGTGCCTGGCGGTGTTCGCCGTCGTGCTGCTGGTGACGGGTTCACCCGACCCCCTGCCGCACGCCGTGATCAGGTAAAACCCCCGCAACCTCCCGTGTCGGCGTCCTTCGCGTAGGGCACGTCCCCGAGGGCCGTACGCGCTCGGCGGCGGCTCTTCCTGGGGACTCGCGCGGGGGGCACGCATGGGGGAACCACGTCCGCCCTCCGACGGCGTGACCACGGCGGCCCGCGGGAGGCGCCCGGCGGCCGCCGGCGGCCTCGGCCTCGGCGCGGCCGTCGCGCTGGTCATGGGGAACGTCGTGGGCACCGGCATCTTCCTGCTGCCCGCCTCGCTGGCCGCGTTCGGCACGGTGAGCCTGGTCTCCATGGTCCTGGTCACCGCGGGCGCCATCGCCATGGCGATCGTCTTCGGCCGCCTGGGCGGGCGCATCCCGGCGGCGGGCGGCCCCTACGCCTACGCGCGCGAGGCGTTCGGGGAGTTCGCCGGGTTCTGGATCGCCTGGTCGTTCTGGCTGACCGCGTGGATCGGCAACGCGGCCATCGCCGTGGCCTGGGTGGGCTACGTCCAGTACCTGGCCCACGGGCTGTTCGGGCTCAACTGGGGCAGCACGCTCAGCGCGATCCTCATCGGCCTGACCGGGCTGTGGATCCCGGCCGTGGTCAACCTGGCCGGCGTGCGCAACGCGGCCGCCTTCCAGGTGGTCACCACGGTCCTGAAGTTCACCCCGCTGCTGTTCGTGGCGATCGTGGGCCTGTTCTTCGTGCACCAGGACAACTACCCGGCGTTCAACGCCAGCGGCGGCGGCTGGGTCTCGGCCGTCTCCCTGGCGGGAGCGGTCACGCTGTTCATCTACTCGGGCGTGGAGAGCGCCGCCATCGCGGCCGACCGGGTCAAGGACCCGGTCCGCACCATCGGCCGGGCCAGCGTCATCGGCGTGCTGGCCTGCGCCGTCATGTACATCCTGAGCACGGTCGCCGTGATGGGCACCGTGCCGCAGGAGGAGCTCGTCGGGTCCACCGCGCCCTTCGCCGCGGCGCTGGACCACATGTTCGGCGGCACCGGCGGCGGGCTGCTCATGGCGGCCTGCGCCGTCGTCTCCGGCATCGGCGCGCTCAACGGGTGGACCCTGCTGGTCGCCGAGATGCCGCTGGCCGCCGCCAAGGACGGCCTGTTCCCGCCCGCCTTCTCCGTGGTCTCCCGGCGCGGCGCGCCCCTGACGGGCATCCTGGCCGGGACCGTCCTGACCTCGCTCATGCTGCTGGTGGGCTACGCCTCCGCCAACGCCTTCGACACGATCGTGCTGCTGGCCTCCTTCACCACGGTCATCCCCTACTTCTTCTCGGCCGCCGCGCAACTGTTCTGGCTGGTCACCCGGGAGCGGCGGATCGAGCGCGGGCGGCTGGCCCGCGACCTGGCCGTCGCGGTGCTCGCGCTGCTGTTCTCGTTCTGGATGGCGTACGGCTCGGGGCCCCCCGCCGTGCTCGGCGGGACGCTGATGTTGTTGGTCGGCGTGCCCGTCTACATCTGGCTGAAGGCCAGGCACGGCGAGTACGGCCCGCGTGATGTCCGGCGCGCTGAGGGGATATCTGAAAAATGACCTTTCATGTCGATTCAGAGGTCGGCCGACTGCGCCAGGTCCTGCTGCACAAGCCGGAGCTGGCCCTCAAGCGGCTGACCCCCAGCAACAAGGACGCCTTCCTGTTCGACGACGTGCTGTGGGTGCAGCGCGCGGTGGAGGAGCACGAGGAGTTCGAGCGGGTGCTGCGCGGGCGCGGCATCGTCGTCCACATGCTGGCCGACCTCCTGCGCGACGTGGTCGACATCCCCGAGGCCCGCAAGCACATCCTGGACGCGGTCATCGACGAACGCTGGCTCGGCCCGACCGCCATCGACGACATCCGCAACACCCTCGACGGCATGGACGCCGGCACCCTGCAGATGCACCTGACCGGCGGCATCACCAAGCGCGAGCTGGTCGCGATGGGCTGCGACCCCAAGTCGGTGGCCTTCCACACCACCGCCGACGACGACTTCGTCCTGCCGCCGCTGCCCAACCACCTGTTCACCCGCGACACCTCCTGCTGGATCTACGACGGCGTGTCGATCAACGCGATGCGCAAGAAGGCCCGCATGCGCGAGACGGTCAACCTGGAGGCCGTCTACCGGTTCCACCCGATGTTCGCCGCCGGCTTCGACCGGCCCTACGAGGGCGGCTTCCACTGCTGGCTGCCCGGCCACGCGATGGCCCCGGCGACCCTGGAGGGCGGCGACGTGCTGGTCATCGGGCGCGGCGCGGTGCTGGTCGGGATGAGCGAGCGCACCCAGCCGCAGGCGGTCGAGATGCTGGCCCAGCGGCTGTTCGCGGCCGGGTCCGCGACCCGGATCGTGGCGCTGGACATGCCGAAGGCGCGCGCGTTCATGCATCTCGACACGGTCATGACCATGCTGGACGTCGGGGTGTTCACCAAGTACGCCGGGCTCGGGATGTTGCCGACGTACACCATCGAGCCGGGCGAGACCTCCAAGGAGCTGCGGGTCACCGACCACCCGCCCCAGGACATGCACAAGGCCATCGCCCGCGCCCTCGACATGGACGACATCACCGTCCTGACCCCCCACCAGGACGTGTACGCCGCCGAACGCGAGCAGTGGGACGACGGCTGCAACGGCCTGGCCGTCGAGCCCGGCGTCGTCATCGCCTACGAGCGCAACACCACCACGAACAACCACCTGCGCGACAACGGCATCGAGGTCATCACCATCCGGGGCAGCGAGCTCGGCAGAGGGCGCGGCGGCCCGCGGTGCATGAGCTGCCCGCTGGAGCGCGACGGCATCTAGCGGACGTCCGGCCGGCACCCGGACGGTCACAGGGAAGGGGCGACATGGCGTTCAACCTGCGCAACCGCAGTTTCCTCAAGGAACTGGACTTCACGCCGGAGGAGTTCGGCTTCCTGCTGCACCTGTCGGCGGAGCTGAAGGCCGCCAAGTACGCCGGGATCGAACGGCAGCGGCTCAAGGGCAAGAACATCGCGCTCATCTTCGAGAAGACCTCCACCCGCACCCGCTGCGCGTTCGAGGTGGCCGCCCACGACCAGGGGGCGCACGTCACCTACCTCGACCCGGCCGGCTCGCACATCGGGCACAAGGAGTCGGTCAGGGACACCGCTCGGGTGCTGGGCCGCATGTTCGACGGCATCGAGTACCGGGGCAGCAAGCAGTCCTACGTCGAGGACCTGGCGGCGCTGTCCGGCGTGCCGGTGTGGAACGGCCTGACCGACGAGTGGCACCCCACGCAGATGCTGGCCGACATGCTCACCGTCCAGGAGCACAGCGACAAGCCGCTGCGCGAGGTGTCCCTGGCCTACCTGGGGGACGCGCGCAACAACACCGGCCACTCGCTGCTGGTCACCGGCGCGCTGCTCGGCCTGGACATCCGGCTGGTCACCCCGGCGGCGCTGCGGCCCGACCGGGACCTCGCGGTGCGGCCCGCCGAGGAGCTGGCCAGGTCCACCGGCGCCCGGATCACCATCACCGAGGACGTGGCCGAGGGCGTCAGGGGCGCCGACTTCCTCTACACCGACGTGTGGGTCTCGATGGGCGAGCCGAAGGAGGTGTGGGACGAGCGGATCGAGCTGCTGCTGCCGTACCAGGTGAACGACGACGTCGTCCGGGCCACCGGCAATCCGGACGTGAAGTTCATGCACTGCCTGCCCGCCTTCCACAACCGGGAGACCGGCGTCGGCGCCGACATCCACGCCAGGACCGGCCTGGAGGCCCTGGAGGTGACCGACGAGGTCTTCGAGTCGCCGCGCTCCATCGTCTTCGACGAGGCCGAGAACCGGCTGCACACCATCAAAGCGATCATGGTCGCAACCCTGGGGGACTGAATGCGGGTCATCGTCGCACTCGGCGGCAACGCGGTGCTCAAGCGCGGCCAGAAGCCGGACGCCGACGTGCAGAGGGACAACATCGCCACCGCCGTCAGGACGCTGGCACAGCTGGCCGGCGAGCACGAGCTGGTCATCACCCACGGGAACGGCCCCCAGGTCGGCATGCTGGCGCTGGAGAGCGCCGCGGACCCGAACCTGAGCCGGCCCTACCCCTTCGACACGCTCGGCGCGCAGACGCAGGGCATGCTCGGCTACTGGATGCAACAGGCGCTGCAGAACGCCCTGCCCGGCCGGCAGGTGCTCGCCATGGTCACCCAGACCCTGGTCAGCGCCGTCGACCCGGCCTTCGACGACCCCACCAAGTTCGTCGGCCAGATCTACGAGGAGGACGAGGCCCGCAAGCTGGCCGCCGAGTACGGCTGGACGGTCAAGCCCGACGGCGACCACTGGCGGCGCGTCGTCCCCTCCCCCACGCCGCAGCGCATCGTGGAGACCCGGCTGATCCGCAAGATGGTCCGCGAGGGCGTCGTGGTGGTCTGCGCGGGCGGCGGCGGCATCCCGGTGGTGCGGGACGCGCGCGGCCGGCTGGCGGGCGTCGAGGCCGTCATCGACAAGGACCTGACCGCCTCGATGCTGGCCGAGGCGCTGGAGTGCGACGCCTTCCTCATCCTGACCGACGTCCCGCGGGTGTACCGCGACTTCGGCGCCCCCGGCCAGAGCGAGATCGCCTGCACCACCCCGCACGAGCTGCGCGGCCTGCGCTTCCCGGCCGGATCGATGGGACCCAAGGTCGAGGCGGTGTGCCGCTTCGTCGAGACGACCGGTGACATGGCCGCCATCGGCAGGCTGGACGAGGCGAAGGACATACTCGCCGGTTCCGCGGGCACGATTGTCACGCCCAACGGGATGTGGCCGTTGACCAGCACCCTCTAGGAGACCGACCCGCTAGGAGACCGACGTGACACTGGCCGCACGGCTGCTGCGCACCAAGCCGACCGAGCGCATCGTGGCCGAGGGCGGGCAGGGCGAGGGCGGCGAGCTGCGGCGCACGATGACGTTGTGGCAGCTGACGCTGTTCAGCGTGGGCGCCACGCTGGGCACCGGCATCTTCGTCATCCTCGGCCAGGCGGTGCCCAAGGCGGGGCCGGCGGTGGTGCTGGCGTTCGTGCTGGCGGCCGTCACGGCGTTGTTCTCGGCCCTGTCGTACGCCGAGCTGGCCGGGACGATCCCGGTGTCCGGGTCGTCCTACTCCTACGCGTACGCGACGCTGGGCGAGCTGGTGGCCTGGGTGTGCGGCTGGTGCCTCATGCTGGAGTACGCGGTGTCCGTCGCGGC
>NZ_JBSFGJ010000228.1:0-15124 GCF_053596515.1 Nonomuraea sp. NPDC001684 | reverse complement strand
GCGGGGTGTGTTTCCGCAGCTCGTCGCGGGGGGTGGGGGTGTCCTGGTGGCGGGTGGGTTGGTGGGCCTGGTGCTGCGCGGGGGCGGTGACCAGCGCCCTGGCCACGGCCACGCGCTGCTGCTGGCCGCCGGAGAGCTGGTTCGGCTCGTGCCGCACGCGGTCGGTCAGCCCGACCTGCTCCAGCGCGGCCAGGGCGCGCGAGCGCCGCTCGGCCGGGCCGACGCCGCCGTACACCAGCGGCAGCTCGACGTTGGCCAGCGCGCTCATGCGCGGGATCAGGTTGAAGGACTGGAAGACGAACCCCACCCTGCGGTTGCGCAGGATCGCGAGCTGGTGCTCGGCCAGCCGTCCGACGTCCGCGCCGTCGATCTGGTACGTGCCGGAGGTGGGCACGTCGAGGCAGCCGAGGATGTTCATCAGGGTGGACTTGCCGGAGCCGGACGCGCCCATGACGGCGACGTAGTCGCCGCGTTCGACGTCCAGGCTGACGCCGCGCAGGGCGTGGACCTTGGCGTCGCCCTCGCCGTACTCCTTGACCAGGTCCTTCACCCGCAGGACGGGGGCCGCCGTCGCGGTGGCGGGGGCCGTCATCGCCCGCCGCCCGGCATGCCGCCGCCGCCCGGGAAGCCGCCGCCGAACCCGCCGCGCTGGTTGGCGCTCTGCGTGCCGGTCGCGGGCGGCACGAGCTGGTCGCCCTCGGACACGCCGGACCTGATCTCGGTGAGCGCCGTGCCCCTTACGCCGACCTCGACCGGGGTCCTGACCTGGCGGCCGTCCCTGAGCAGGGTGACCGTGGTCTGGCCGCCGCTGGTGGAGACCGCGGTGGAGGGGACGGTGACGACGTTCTCCGCCCTGCCGACGACGACCTCGACGGTGGCGGTCTGGCCCAGCCTGACCTTCGCGGGGACCTTGGTGAAGGTGACCGTGACCGGGTACTGGACGACGTTGTTGCTGGTGGAGGCGACCGGCTGGATCTGCGTGACCTTGCCGTCGGCGGTCACCCCCGGCAGGGCGTCGAAGGTGACGGTGGCGTTCTGTCCCTGTTCGAGCTTGCCGACGTCGGACTCGGTGAAGGTGCCCACGAGCTGGAGCCGTCCGGTGTCGGCCAGGTCGACGAACCCGCCCGTCCCTGTGCTGTTGCCGCTGCCGCCGCTCTGCGACTGGCCCTGCCCCTGGGACTGGCTCTGGCTTCCGCCCGAGCCGGAGGCGGTGCCGCCGACGGATCCGTTGACCGCCGTGACCGTGCCCTTGAACGGGGCCCGCAGGACGGTGGCCGCGACCGTGCGCTCGGCCTGGCGGTAGGCGTTGCGCGCCTTGACGTAGGAGGCGTAGAGCGCGGCCGTGCCGGTGCCCTCGTCGACCGCGCTCTGGTACGTGGCCTTGGCCGCCGACAGGCTCTCCTGCGCGGCGGAGTCGTCGAGCCTGGCCAGGATGTCGCCCTTGTCGACCTTGTCCCCCGCCTTGACGTAGATCCGCTCGACCGTGCCGCCCGTGCCGAACGACAGGGACCTGGTCCTGGAGCTGGCCACCGCGCCCGACGCGGACACCGACGCGGACACCGAGCCGCGGCTCGCGGTCACCGTGCGCACGGCCGTCTCGCCGGCCGCGCGGTCCGTGCCGAGCTGGACGTAGGCGAGCGTGGCCCCGCCCAGCAGGAGCACGCCCAGCGCTCCGTTGGTCATCAGCGCTCTGCGCCTTGTCGACACCTTCACAGCCGGTGACCCTTGCACACCAGCCTGCGCCGCAGCCGTGACGGAGCTGAACGTTCGCTGACAACCCGGGCCCGGGCGGGGTCACACAGCGAACTCTCAGGCTGCTCGCAGGCTGCCGTGAAGCTGGTCGGCCAGGATGGGCGGCCATGAGACCGACTTTCGCGCTGGGCGGGCTCGCCCTGGCCGTGCTCGTCGCCGGGTCGGGCCTGGCGCTGGCACTCCGCGACGACGACCCGCCCGCCGTCCGGGTACGGCTCGCCGCCGCCCAGCGGGGCCCGGTCACGGCCCTGGTCAGCGCCGCCGGCAACACTGTGGACGGTGCCCGCCGGGACCTGGCGTTCGGCTCGTCCGGCCCGGTGACCAAGGTGTACGTCAAGGTCGGGACCAAGGTGACCAAGGGCCAGGTGCTGGCCAGGATCGACGGGCGAGGGGCCCGCGAGGCGTACGCAGCCGCCAAGGCCGACCTCTCCGCCGCCCAACAATCCCTCACCACCACCACCTCCGCCTCCACCGGGACCACCGGAACCGGGACCACGGGGACCACCGGAACCGCCGGTTCGCCGGTCTCCGCCGGGTCTGCCGCCGCCGGCACTCCGGGCCCGGCCACCCGCGGCGGCACCCCCGCCAGCACGGGCAACCCCGGCTCGCCGAACGCCGCCAACTGCCCCACCCCGTCGGCCCCCTCGAAGCCCACGCCGCCGGTCACTTCGAACCCCACCCCGACCACTGATGGCACCGGCCCCGCCACCTCGCCCGCCCCGCACACTGGCACTGCTGCCACTCCTGGCAACGCCGCCACCCCTGGGGGCGCAGCCGTCCCGGGGGCGACGGGCGGCCCTGGCACGGCTATCGGCGGAGGTTCGGCGGGCGAGGGCGTTTTCGGCCCGACCACCCCGCCTACCACCACCTCGCCCGCCACCACTCCGCCCACCACCGCCACGAGCGCCACGACCGCCACGACCGCCACGACGACCACCGCCGCGCCTACCGGCGCACCCGCCACCAAGGCGAACAAGGCCGCCTCCCCCTCCTCCACGCGGACCTCCGGCGCGTCCCCAGCTCACAGCCGGCCCCCGACCGCGCCCCCCACCCCCACTCACGAGCCCTCCGAGCCCCAGCCCACGGTGACGGTCACCGCGACCGCCACGGTGACGGCGACGGTGACCGTGACGGCGACCCCGCCCGGCGGCGGCACCCCCGGAAGTAGCCAGACCCCCGGCACACCGTCCAACCCCGGCGAACCGTCCACACCGGGCGGCCCGTCCACCGCCGAGCCGCCCGCCACGGCCAGGCCCTCGACCACCGCGCCCCCGTCAGCGACCGCCAGGCCCACCACCAAGCCCACCGCGAAGGCCACCGCCAAGCCGCACGCGACGGCCTCCGCCCGTCCCACCGGCTCCTGCTCACCCGGCACGACCTCCCGGGACACCACCGCCAGGACCGCCACCACCCCCAAAGACGGCGCCAGGGGCGGGATCACCGAGGACCAGGCCGCCGCGAACGTCGACCGCGCCGAAGCCGCCCTTGAGGAGGCCGCCGACGCCGTGCGCGCCACCCGCATCGTGGCCCCCACCTCGGGCACCGTCCTGTCCGTGGCGGGCCGGGTCGGCGACACGGCCGGCACCGGCACCTTCATCAGCCTCGGCAACCTGAACGAGCTCCAGGTCCAGGCCATGGTCACCGAGTCCGACGTCAACCGGCTCAAGCTCGGCCAGCAGGCCGCCATCACCCTCGCCACCCGTCCCGGCGAGCGCCACGGCGGCACGGTCACCGCGATCGCCCCGACCGCCACGGTCGAGGACCGGCTCGTCCGCTACTCCGTCACCCTGGCCTTCGACGAGCCGCCCGCCGGGCTCATGCTCGGCCAGACCGCCACGGTGTCGGTGACCACCGCAGAGGCCAAGGACGCGATCTACGTCCCGGCCGCCGCCGTCCGCAGCCGTTCCGACGGCGCCCAGGTGGTCACCGTGCGCTCGGGCGGGCACGACGCCGCGAAGGTGGTCGGCACCGGCGTCCGCGGCGACCAGTACGTCCAGATCACCTCAGGTCTGGACGAACGGGACCAGGTCGTCATGTCCGGCACCACCACCGGCGAGTTCCCCGACGCGACCTGGCCGGGCGCCTGACCACCCGCCCCGGCTCCCAGCCGGCCCTCAGCCCGCTCCCAGCGAACCTTCAGCCGACGAGGCCCGCACCCCCGCAGCTCCCCGGCCGACGAAGACCGCCGATCCCGCCGTCCCCGGCCGGCGAAGGCTGCGTGCCCCGCCGGCCCTCAGCCATGGCGGGGCGCGGCCCGTCCGGCGGCTGAGCGGGGCGGTTCGGCCGGGATCGTGAGCCGGTGGGCGGTGCGGGCCCGCGCGCCGCGGCGGGAGATGTAGTCGAGCGTGCGGAAGTCCACCGACAGCTCGTCCCTGGTCAGCCGGGCCATGAGGTAGCCGCGCCGCTGGTCGATGTAGGAGATGTGCGGGTTCTCCTGCAGGGCCTCGGCGATCCACGTGCGGTCCCGGTAGCCGTCGCCGTCGCTGGCGATCGACGACGTCACCAGCTCCCTGGCCACCACCGGCGAGTCCGGGTCGTCGAAGTCGGTCTTGAGGTCGGCCAGGTGGTGCATGTGCGCGTCCCCGGTCAGGACGACGGGGTTCGAGGTGCCCGACAGCGACCCGAGCAGGCGGGTGCGCTCGGCGGCGTAGCCGTCCCAGGAGTCGAGGTTCACCTCGCGGCCCGGCCCGATCCTGTAGTCCCGCTGGGCCATCAGGATCTGCTGGCCCAGCAGGTTCCACCGGGCGCCGGACCCGCTCAGCCCCTCCTCCAGCCACCGCCACTGGGCGGACCCGAGCAGCGTGCGCCCGTCGGACAGCCGTTCGTCGCAGCCGGCCCGCACCCCGTCCAGGCAGGCCTGGTCGTCGCGGAACTGGCGGGTGTCCAGCAGGTGGAAGCGGGCCAGCGTCCCCCAGGAGACGCGCCGGTTGATGCGCAGCACCGCTCCCTGGAGGCTGGCGCGGCGCAGCGGCATGTTCTCGTAGTACGCGCGGAAGGCGTCGGCGCGGCGGCGGGCGAAGCCGGGCGCGCCGGTGCTGGAGACGGGGCCGGCCCAGTTGTTCTCGATCTCGTGATCGTCGAAGGCCACCAGCCAGGGCGCGACCGCGTGCGCGGCCTGCAGGTCGTGGTCGCTCTTGTACTGGGCGTGCCGCAGCCGGTAGTCGGCGAGGGTGGCGCACTTGCCCGGCGTGTGCGTGCGCACCCGGCCGGCCAGGGCGGTGTAGCCGCTGGGGCCGTACTCGTACATGTAGTCGCCGAGGAAGACGACCAGGTCGGGCTCCTGCTCGGCCAGGCGGCGGTAGGCGGTGTAGTAGCCGTGCTCGTAGTGCGCGCAGGCGGCCACGGCGAAGGTGAGCGGGCTCTCACCGGCGGGCGTCGTCCGGGTGCGGGCGGCGGGCGAGAGCCTGCCCTGGCTCCTGAACCGGTAGAAGTAGTCGCGGCCGGGCTCCAGCCCGTCCAGCTCGACGTGCACGCTGTGGGCGTCGCGCGGCCGTGCGGTCGCGGTGCCCGACCGCACGACCGAGGAGAACCGCTCGTCGGTGGCGACCTGCCAGTCGACTTCGACGTCGCGGGCGGGCATGCCGCCGCGGCCGTCGCCGCCGAGCGGGTCGACGGCCAGCCTGGTCCACAGGACGAAGCCGTCGGCGGAGGGGTCGCCGGAGGCCACGCCGAGGGTGAACGGATCGGATCTGAGTGTCGTGGCGGAGGCGGGCGAGGTGACGGCGCGGGGCGCGACGAGGCCGGCTGCCGCCGCTGTCAGGAACGTTCTGCGGTCCACGCTCCAGGTATGTCCGCCCGCGCTGACCCCGTCGTGGCCCCGTCATGACAGCGGAGTCAAGCGTGGGTGAACAGCGCCGGTCGCCCGGCGGGAGGCCGGCGGAGAGCCGGCGGGAGGTCAGCGGGAGGTCAGTGGGAGGTCAGTGGGGCAGCTCGCGCAGGGACTTGCGGAGCGCGGCGGCGCCGGTGAAGAGCACGCCGGTCATGCCCGCACGCTCGGCGCCCTCGACGTTCTCGGCCCGGTCGTCGACGAAGACGATCTCGGACGGGTCGGCGCCCAGCTCGCGGGCGACCTCGTCGAAGATCTCCCGGTCGGGTTTGACCAGGCCCATCCTGCCGCTGTAGAAGCGGTGGCCGATGGCGGCGATCCAGGGCAGCTCGTCGAGGCCGTCGGCCATGCACACGGGCATGTTGGACAGCAGCGCCACGCCGTCGCCCGCGTCGAGGACCTCACCGAGGACGGCGACCGTGCCCTCGTCGGGGTAGGCCCAGCTCGCGACGTCCATGGCCACCAGGCGGGCGACCTCGGACGGGGTGGCGGCCCGGTCCAGCACGGCCGACCAGTAGCCGACGGGGCTCAGGCTCGCCCGGTCGAACTCCAGGCGGTGCTCCCAGTAGCGGCGCAGGAACGCCTCGGGCTCCGCGCCGACGGCCCGCGCCATGGCCTCGACGTCGGCCGCGGGCTGCGGCAGGGACAGGACGTTGCCGTAGTCGAACACAATCCACGTCATGCAAGGAATGGTCGCAGATGCGGGTCGAGCGCCGGGCAGCCCAGGTATTTCTCGGCCGTGTGGAAGTCGATCCAGTCGAGGTTGACCAGCTCCTCGACGTCCACGCCGGTGAAGCTGGCGCGCAGGGCGGGCGGGATGGCGGCGATGTCGTCCTTGTCGGCGATGTTCACCCAGCGGGCGACGTTCTTGGGGCGTTCGCCGAGGCCGTTGACGGGGGCGGGCAGCAGGCGTTCGAAGACGACGTTGCGCATGCCGAGCGGGCTGCCGAGCGTCAGCAGCAGGTCGACGGGCAGGTCGGGGTTGGCCCACAGGGCCTCGTAGGCCACGACGCTGCCGAGCGAGTGGGCGATGACCACCCGCGGCCGGTTCCTGCGGATGGCGTCGGCCACGGCCAGCCGGCACTTCTCGCGCCGCTCCTGGTCGGTGAGGTAGACCGCGACCTCGGGCGCGAAAAGCTTGGCGAACGCCGCCGACCTGCTGTCGAGCTTGCCGAGCAGCCATCCGGTGAACGACTTGAGCGCGCCGGTGACGTGCTCGCCGAGCCCGAGGTCCTTGGCCCATTCGACGAGCACCTGCTGGGTGGCGGCCTCGACGCGGGCCGCCGCCTGCGGGGAGCTCTCCCCGGGCTTGGGGTCGCGCAGCAGGTGGGAGAAGTAGGCGACCTCGCTGAAGTAGGCGGCCGTCTCGCCGCCGAGCGCCGCGTGCAGGTAGCGGTCCCACTTGAGCCGCATGGCCGCGGCGGCCCCGGTGGCCGACCCGCCGGCCTCCAGGTAGTAGTTGTACTTGCCGATCCCGTGCACGCCCACGATGGCCGTCACAGCGCCTCCCCCTGACCGCTCGATCTTTCCGCGGATATTGGCATACGCCGCCCGTCCCCGCCCGTCAAGAGCCACCGGAGTTTAGTCTTGCCTAAAGGTTTAGGTAGAGCTAAAGTGGAGTCACGAGGACGGACAGCGTCGAGAGCGAGACCGACATGGCCTTTCGCCGGAACCCCCGTGACGAGGTGGGCGGTCTCGCCCAAGAGGTCGTCGACGAGATCACGTGGTACATGCGGGAACACAAGATCACCCGTGCCGATCTGGCCACGTCGCTGGGCGTCTCGCCCGGCCGGGTGAGCCAGATACTCTCCGGCGACGAGAACCTGACGCTGCGCACGCTCGGCGCGGTCGTCGACGCGCTCGGCGCCCGCCTGGAGCTCACGCTCGGCGACGCCGAGGACTCCCCCGCCGCCCTGGCCTGAGCGCCGGCCGCCACGCCCGGTCAGCGGGCGCGGGCGATGTGCTCGCCGCCGCGGGCCCGTGACGGCGGCACGTATCCCGGCAGCGAGCGGTAGCCGGCCCGGTAGGCCGCGGCCAGCAGGCGCAGCACGTCGTTCTCCGCGTCGTGCCGCAGCACGCCGTGCAGCCGGTGGAGGTTGCCGAGGTAGCGCTCGTACCTGGGGGTCCTGGTGTGGCGGGAGAGGGTGAGCGCGGTGGCCACCTTCGAGCGGGCGGCGCCGTCCTCGATCAGGGCGGCCACGTCCAGCCTGCGTTCGACGGCGTCCAGGCGGGCGTGCACCCGTTCGCGCCGCCGGTCGTCGGCCGACAGGCGCTCGCGGATGCGCTCGTGGTAGCGGGCCGCGGCCAGGCTCAGCTCATAGACGTTCCAGGACGGGTCCACCCGTTTCTCGCACCACACGCGCTCGTCCTCGGCCATCGCCTGGTCGAGCCGGGCCAGCAGCGACACCAGCCAGAACGTGGCCGCCTCCCGGGCCAGCGAGCGCCGCTCGTCCTGCCTGGCGCGCATCTGGCCGAGCCACAGGCCGCTCGGCGCGGCCGCGCCCAGGACGGTGGCCAGCGAGTCGCTCAGCAGCGCGTGCCCGGCCAGCGCGACGCCGGCGGACAGACCGCCGGTGAGCAGGCTGATGGCGACCGCGAGCCGCCGCCCGGCGGGCCCGAAGGGCCGGCCCTTCCCCTGGCACCTCAGCAGCAGGAAGACGACGGCGGAGACCACGGCGAGCCCAACGGTCAGCGCCGCCTGCGCGACCCACTTCGGGTCCATGGAATGAGCCCTTCCCGCGAAATGTTCTCTCCATATTCGCAGCGAGGACAGTGATTGAAAATGCCGTTGCGGACGGCATATGTCGCTCATATACGGTGACACTCATCTGAGCAAGGCGCATTCATCCGGAACAGGAGCCACCACCATGCCCGGCCCGCTGGTCGTCAACGACTCGATCGTCATCCCCGACGCCGAGCTCGTGTGGCGTTTCTCCCGTTCCTCAGGTCCGGGCGGCCAGGGCGTCAACACCACCGACAGCCGGGTGGAGCTGATCTTCGACGTGGCCGCGAGCACCGCGATCCCGCCCGCGCTCAAGGCCCGCGCGCTCGACCGTCTGGGCGCCGGCACGATCACCGTCGTGGCCTCGGAGTACCGGTCCCAGCTGCGCAACCGGGAGGCCGCCGGTCACCGGCTGGCCCAGCGCGTCCGGGAGGCGGTCGCGCCGCCGCCCAAGCGCCGCCGCCCGACCAAGCCGAGCCGGGGCGCCGTCGAGCGCCGCATCGCGGGCAAGAAGCACCGTTCCGACGTCAAGCGCCTGCGCCGCGACCCTCACTGAGCCCGCCCCGGGAGCACGCCGGGATCAGAGCGAGAACGCCGGTTCCCTGACCCCCGCCGGGCAGAGCTGCCCGATCACCGCGCGCACCTGGTCGCGCAGCACCGGGTCGGTGAGGTGGCCGTCGTCGTCGAAGTGCGGGCAGGCCGGCGAGATGACCAGCTCGGCGCCCATGACGACCGCGTCCGCGCCCTGGAGCTGCTTGTAGAGCTCCGCCTGCGCCCACATCGCGCCGCACGCCCGCGCGCTGGCGCTCATCACCGCCACATGCTTGCCGGACAGCACGTCGCCGGCCGAGAGCCACTCCAGCGTGTACGTCAGCTCCGGCGGCAGCAGGCTGTGCTCGGGAGCCGTCAGCAGCACCGCGTCCGCCCCGGCGACCAGCCCGAGCAGCTCCCTGGCCGCCACCGGCACCTTGCCCGGCTGGTACGGCGGGACGTCGCCCATCCCCGTCCAGATCTCGAACCGTACGCCTTCCGGCAGTTCGCCGCCCGCTGCGTCCAGCAATCTGTTGATGAAAGACCCCGCGTGGAGACTGGCGGCGATCCCGATGATTTTCACCTACTGCTCCCCAGGCGTTCCGGTGTCACCTGGAAACTTCCCGATGCCTCGGATGTCCAAGACCAGCCCGAGGTCAAAACCAGCTCAGTCTTCGCCTCAGCGCCGGTGACGCTCCTGGTCAGGCGGGCGTCGGAAGATCAGCGCGAGCACCCGCAGCACCATGATCGAGGCGATCACCAGCAGGTTGTAGCCGAGGAGCTGGTACAGGCTCGTGGTGCCGACCACGACGGGCCCGCCCTCGATGCCGAGCAGCAGCACCGCCATGAGCCCGGCCGTCGCGCCGAGCACGGTGAGCAGCACCTGGTGGACCAGCCCGGTGACGTAGCGGCGGTCGCGGTCGTCGGCCAGCAGCCGGACGTTCAGGCTGAACCTGCCGTGCTCGGCGGCGCTGGCGATGCGCTCGACCCGGCGCGGCAGGCGGCGCAGCATCGGCAGCAGCGCGGCCAGCTCCTGGCCCACGGCCTCCTTGACGGACTCCGGCCCGGCCCGCTCGGCCAGGTAACGCCCGGCGAACGCGCGGGCCTCGCCGATCAGGTTGAAGCCCGGCGACAGGCGCACGAGCGTGCCCTCCAGCGTGGCCAGGGCCCGGAAGACGGCGGCCACCTCGGGCGGGATGGACAGCCCGTACTCCGAGACGATCTTGAACAGGTCGGTGAACATCTGCACGCTGTCCATGCCGGGCCCGAGGTGCCTGGCCATGAACTGGCCGAGCGCCCGCTCCAGCGCCGCCTCGTCGATCTCCTCCGGCCGCGGGACGACCTCCAGCAGCGCGTCGGTGACGCCGAGCGGGTCCTGCCGGTTCATCGCGAGCAGGAAACGCTGCAGGGCCGAGCGGACGGAGCCGTCCAGGCGGCCGACCGAGCCGAAGTCGAGCAGGCCGAGCGTGCCGTCGTCGAGCAGCATGAGGTTGCCCGGGTGGGGGTCGGCGTGGAAGACGCCCTCGACGAGGATCTGCCTGAGCAGGCAGTCGAGCAGGTCGCGGGCCAGCGCGGGCCCCTGGCCGGGGGCGGCCGCGGTGACCGGCCCGCCCGACAGGCGCCGCATGACCAGCACCTGCTCGGTGCAGAGGGCGGGGAACGGCTCGGGGTAGGTGACGCCGCCGCTGCCGGAGGCGGCCACGGCGGCCATGTTGGCGGCCTCGACGCGGAAGTCCAGCTCCTCGCGGATGGCGACGGCGAACCCCTCGGCCAGGTCGCGCAGCCCCAGCGAACGCCCCCACCGGGTCCTGGACTCCAGCGTGGCGGCCAGCCGGCGGACGATGTCGAGGTCCTGGGCCACCACGCCCTCGATGCCCGGCCTGCGCACCTTGACCACGACGTCCTCGCCGGTGTGCAGCCGGGCGGTGTGGGCCTGGCCGATGGAGGCGGCGGCCAGCGGCGTCCGGTCGAATGCGGCGAACACCTCCTCGACCGGCCCGCCCAGCTCGGCGGCGAGCACCGGCTCGATGCGCTCCCACGGCGCGGGGGCGACGTGGTCCTGCAGGCGGCCCAGCTCGTCGATGAACTCGGCCGGCAGCAGGTCACGCCGGGTGGACAGCACCTGGCCGAGCTTGACGAAGGTGACGCCGCCGTCGTCGAGCGCCTGGCGCAGCGACCTGGCCAGGCGCACCTTGCCCGACCTGTCCTCCAGGCTCTCGCCACGGCCCCGCAGGTAGGGGCCGAGGCCGTGCCGGAACGCGATCCTGGTGATCTGCGAGTAGCGCCGGGCCCGGCGGATCCGGCCGCGCAGCGAGCGCAGCACCTCCAGCGGCCCCGGCACCGAGCCCGGCGGGACCAGCGCCTCGGCGAGCACCAGGATCACCATGGGGATGAGCACCATGCACATGGCGATCAGGAGCAGCAGCCCGAGCGCGCCCGCGTCGGGCGTGGTCTCCGGGTTGACCGGCCCGAACGAGGCGATCACCGGCGTCAGCATCGGCTGGGCCAGGCCCCAGGCCACCATCGCGGCCAGGAAGGTGCGTAACGCGCCGAACCTGACCCCGAGCAGGCGTTGGGCCGCCGTCGCCAGCAGCAGGATCATCACCAGGATGGCGAGCGAGACGAACAGCGTGCCCAGGAGCTCCATGAGGAGGGATCATGCCACGGCCGCGCGGGCGGCGGCCCGGCGGCGGCCCGGCGGCGGCCTGGTGTCAGCCCCTGGCGGCGGCGCGGGCGCGGCGCTCGTCGCGGCGCTCGACGAACCTGGCGGCCGTGACCTCGGTCTTGGCCAGGAACGCCGACAGCTCCTCGCGGGCCCGCTCGCCCTCGGCGTCGAGCCCGGTCTTGTCGAAGACCGCCCACTGGCGCAGCACCGGCATGAGCACGTCGTCGAGGTGCAGGCGCAGGTCGTAGATGCCCTCGTGGGCGATGATCATGGCCTTGCGGGCGAAGCCCTCCATGCCCGTGCCGGGCATCTGGAAGGTGGTGACGACGTCGGTCACCGCGCGCATGGTCTGGTTGGGGTCGAGCTCGAAGGCCGCCTTGAGCAGGTTGCGGTAGAAGAGCATGTGCAGGTTCTCGTCGGCGGCGATGCGGGCGAGCAGGCGCTCGCAGCCCTCGTCGCCGGAGGCCCTGCCGGTGTTGCGGTGGGAGATGCGGGTGGCCAGCTCCTGGAAGGAGACGTAGGCGAGCTGCTGGAGCATGGTGTTGTACTCGGTGACGAAACCCTGCTCCATGTGGTGCATGCGGGCCCGCTCCAGCGCGACCGGGTCGACCGCGCGGGTGACGGTGAGGTAGTCGCGCAGGGCGGTGCCGTGGCGGTCCTCCTCGGCGGTCCAGCGGTGGACCCACGTGCCCCACGCGCCGTCACGGCCGAACGTGGTGGCGATCTCGTGGTGGTAGCTGGGCAGGTTGTCCTCGGTGAGCAGGTTGACGATCAGCGAGATGCGGGCGGCCTCGGGGATCTTCGAGTCGCCCTCCTGCCACGCCTGGCCGCCGTAGATGCCGTCGAAGTCACGCCCTTCGCTCCACGGGATGTACTCGTGCGGGAACCACTCCTTGGCCGTCGCGTTGTGGCGATCGAGCTCCACGCCCACGACGGGTTCGAGCTCGTGCAGCAGTTCCGTCTGAGACATCGCCATAAAGATCTTCTCCTTCAGGTTACGGGACCGTAGGTTAGGCTACCCGAAGGCCATGTGATGCGGTGTCGACCTCGTTGTCCTAAATGCCGACGTGTTGCAGCAGCCGGTCCAGTTTGATGTTGAGGTCGAGGATCTCCGAGCGCAGCGAGTTGAACTCCTCGGCCATCGCCGTCCTGACGAACCGCAGCTCCTCGGTCACCTCGACGCGCAGCGTCGCCAGCTCCGCCTCCGTGCCCTGCTCCCCCGGCTCCTCACGCCACACGGCCGCCTCCTCGCATTCGGTAAGTCACCTTCCGCGACCAAGGATCGCAGCCGGACGCGCGCCGCGCCGCCGGACGGCGGCCGCCGGGAGTGGTTTTCTTCTTCCGGGCCACGATCCTCCGCGCCCCGGAAGAAGACTTGTCATCCCGGCCGAGCCGGCCGCCGGGCTCAGATCAGGTCGACGAGGTCGGCGACCGACTCGACGACCAGCGAGGGACGGTAGGGGAAGCGGTCGATCTGGTCGCGCTGGGTGACGCCGGTCAGCACCAGGATCGTGAACAGCCCCGCCTCCATGCCGGAGACGATGTCGGTGTCCATGCGGTCGCCGATCATGGCGGTGGTCTCGCTGTGGCCCTCGATGGCGTTGAGCGCGCTGCGCATCATGCGGGGGTTGGGCTTGCCCACGAAGTACGGCTCGACGCCGGTCGCCTTGGTGATCATCGCGGCCACCGCGCCGCAGGCCGGCAGCGAGCCCTCGGTGGAGGGGCCGATCGGGTCGGGGTTGGTGGCGATGAAGCGGGCGCCGGCCTCGATGAGCCGGATCGCCCGGGTGATCTGGGTGAAGCTGTAGGTGCGGGTCTCGCCGAGCACGACGTAGTCGGGGTCGAGGTCGGTCAGGATGTAGCCGACCTCGTGCAGGGCCGTGGTCAGGCCGGCCTCGCCGATCACGTACGCCGACCCGCCGGGACGCTGGTCGTCGAGGAACTGGGCGGTGGCCAGGGCGGAGGTCCAGATGGACTCGGCGGGCACGTCGAGGCCGGCGCCGGCCAGGCGCACCGACAGGTCGCGCTGGGTGTAGATGGAGTTGTTGGTCAGGACCCGGAACTTCTTGTCGGACTCCTTGAGCCGTTTGATGAATTCGTCCGCACCGGGGATCGGCCGCCCCTCGTGGACGAGGACGCCGTCCATGTCGGACAACCAGGAGTCGATCCGCTTACGCTGAGTCACCCGTTCATGGTATCGAGCGTGCCTTGTCGACTTCTCGCCGCACACGTGAACAATGTTCATCATGTCGTTCACTGAATCCGCCCTGGACATGCGGGACGAACTCATCCAGCTCCGCCGCTCCCTGCACACCACCCCCGAGCTCGGCCTGCAGCTGCCGAGGACGCAGGAGAAGGTGCTGGCCGCGCTCGACGGGCTCCCCCTGGAGATCACCACCGGCAAGACGCTCAGCTCGGTCACCGCGGTGCTGCGCGGCGGCCGGCCTGGCCCCGCGGTGCTGCTGCGCGGCGACATGGACGCCCTGCCGGTGACCGAGCGCAACGACCTGCCCTACATCTCCCAGAACGTCGGCCAGATGCACGCCTGCGGCCACGACCTGCACACCGCCATGCTGGTCGGCGCGGCCCGGTTGCTCAGCGCGCGGCGCGCGGACGTCGCCGGTGACGTGATCTTCATGTTCCAGCCGGGCGAGGAGGGACACGACGGCGCCAAGCACATGATCGGCGAGGGCGTGCTCGACGCGGCCGGCGCCCGGCCGGTGGCGGCGTACGGGATGCACGTGGTGTCGGCCATGCTGCCGCCGGGGCTGTTCGCCTCGCGGGGCGGCCCGATGATGGCCGCGGCCGACGTGTTCTGCGTGACGGTGAAGGGCACCGGCGGGCACGGGTCGAGCCCCCACCGCGCCAAGGACCCGATCGCGGCCGGCTGCGAGATGGTGACGGCGTTGCAGACGATGGTGACCCGCACGTTCGACGTGTTCGACCCCGTGGTGATCACCGTGGGCACCTTCCACGGCGGCTCGGCCGACAACGTGATCCCCGACGAGGCGCGCTTCGAGGCGACCGTGCGCACGTTCAGCAAGGAGCACCGGAGGCTGGTCAAGCGGCGTCTGGTGGAGGTGGTCGAGGGCATCGCGGCCGCGCACGGGCTCGCGGTCGAGGCGTCGTTCGGCATGGGGTACCCGGTGACGGTCAACGACCAGGGCGAGGCCGGGTTCGTCTCGGCGACCGCCGACGAGCTGTTCGGGCCGGGCCGCTACTTCGTGGCGCCGCAGCCGGTCATGGGGTCGGAGGACTTCTCGTACGTGCTGGAGGAGGTGCCGGGCGCGTTCGTCTTCCTGGGGGCCTGCCCGCCCGACCGCGACCCGGCCACGGCGCCCTACAACCACTCGCCGGACGCCGTCTTCGACGACTCCGTGCTGCCCGACGGCGCCGCGCTGTACGCCTCGCTGGCCTACGAGCGCCTGTCGAGGTCGTGATGCGCGCCTGGGTGGTGGACCGGCCGGGGCCGATGGCGACCGGCCCGCTCGTGCGGGTCGAGCGGGACGTCCCCGAGCCCGGCCCCGGCGAGGTGCTGGTCCGGGTCGAGGCGTGCGGCGTGTGCCGGACATGGGGTGCGGTCGTGGGGATGCGGGGGGAGCGGTCGCGGCGGAACAGGCCGTCGCCG
>NZ_JBSFGJ010000227.1:0-15169 GCF_053596515.1 Nonomuraea sp. NPDC001684 | reverse complement strand
CAGCGGCTGGGAGCCCGACCGGCGGGTGTTCGACGAGGAGCTGTCGGCCGAGCCGCTGAAGTGGCTGGGGGAGCGGCTGGCCGACCTCGACGGCGTGCTGCGGCAGTCGGGCGTCGATCCCGCCGAGGTGGGCGCGGACGACGCGGCGAGCCTGCGGGAGACCGCCCCCGAGATCGTCGACACCGTCCGCCGCCTGCTCGACCGGGTGCGCGCCGGCGAGCTCGGCACCGCCCCGGCCGGCGGCCCGGCGGCCTCCGTCCGGTCGAGCTGGCTCTGAACGGCACGATCCAGGCATTCCGGCGCCCGGATCGGGGTATCACGCTCCGGGCGCCGCGCCGGGCGCGACGCGTCCCGCGGACGCGGGCGTACGTGGTGTGATGGGAAAGCCTGGAGCGCTTTGTGTTTTCCCCTCGATAATCGCGGTAATTTAATCACGACTAACCCTTATTTAGCTTCGTTTGCCCAGGTCAATGGATAGGTCAACGACAAGTCAAACCGCGCGCTGTGCCCGGGAAACGATCGCCTAAGGTCCTACGATCGCTTCATGACCTGCGTACTTCTCGCCGAGGATGACACCTCGATCTCCGAGCCACTCGCGCGTGCGCTACGCCGCGAGGGCTATCAGGTAGAGGTGAGCCCCGACGGCCCGCAGGCCCTGGAGAGGGCCCTGTCGGGCGGCATCGACCTCATCGTTCTCGACCTCGGGCTGCCAGAGATGGACGGTCTGGAGGTCGCCCGCCGGATCCGTGCCGAGGGGCACGGCACCCCGGTTCTGATACTCACGGCCCGCGTCGACGAGGTGGACACCGTCGTCGGCCTCGACGCCGGCGCCGACGACTACGTGACCAAGCCGTTCCGGCTGGCCGAGCTGCTCGCCCGGGTGCGCGCGCTGCTGCGGCGCGGCACCTCCGAGACCCCGGTCGTGCAGGGGGTCCGCATCGACGCCGACTCCCGCCGCGCCTGGATGGGGGAGAAGGAGCTGCACCTGACGACCAAGGAGTTCGACCTGCTGCGGGTCCTGGTCCGCGACGCCGGCAAGGTCGTCACCCGGGAGCAGATCATGCGCGAGGTGTGGGACACCAACTGGTGGGGTTCGACCAAGACCCTCGACATGCACATCTCCTGGCTGCGCCGCAAACTCGGCGACGATGCCGCCAAGCCCCGATACATCACGACGGTCCGGGGAGTCGGCTTCCGGTTCGAACGCGAGTAGGCGCATGCGCCGTCGACTGCTCTCCTCCACACTGGTCGTCGCGGTCATCGCGGTCCTGTTGCTGGGGGTCCCCCTGGGCGTCGTGGTCAGCCGTCTGATCGTCGACGAGGCGGCTCAGGAGCTCGGGGCGGAAGCCAAACGTCTCGTGGGCGAGGTCGAGTACGCCCGGGTCCAGGAGACCCCGCTCGACCCGCAACAACTGGAGCAGAAGTACCCGGGCAGGTACATCCAGATCTGGGAACGCGGAACCCCTCTGCGGGTGACCGTCGTCGGCACCGCGCCGGCGTCGGGTCACCTGATGACCGAGGACGCCCAGACCAACACCGGGGTCTACGTCCGGATAAGTCGTGACCGGGATCAGGTCGAGCGCGACGTCCGGGCCAGGCTGCTGCTGATCGTGGCGCTGGCCGTCGCGGCGCTCGCGGTGGCCGTCAGCCTGGCCGTCGTCCAGTCACGCAGGCTGACGCTGCCCTTGCAGGACCTGGCGAAGATCGCCGAGCGGCTGGGGTCGGGCGACGCGCGGCCCAGCAAGCACCGCTATGGCATCCCCGAGCTGGACCGCGTGGCCCAGGTGCTCGACCGCAGCGCCACCCGCATCTCCGACCTGCTCACCCGCGAACGCGAGTTCGCCACCGACGCCTCCCATCAGCTCCGCACGCCCCTGACCGGCCTGACCATGCGCCTGGAGGAGATCGTCGCCGCCTCGAACGAGCCGGAGGTCGTCCGCGAGGAGGGCGAGGCGGCCATCGTGCAGGCCGAGCGCCTGACCGCGGTGATCGACGAGCTGCTGGCGGCGGCCCGCCGCCAGCGCCACGCCCAGGCCGAGCCCGTCGCCATCGACGAGGTGCTCATCCAGCAGATCACCGAGTGGGAGCCGGTCTTCCGTGAGGCGGGCCGCACGCTGCACCTCGACGGCACCCGCGGACTGAAGGCGATGGCCACCACCGGCGGCTTCGGCCAGGTGATCGCCTCGCTGCTGGAGAACTCCCTGCGCCACGGCGGCGGCACGGTCACCGTCACCAGCACCTGCGGCGACAACTACATCGTGATCGAGGTCGCCGACGAGGGCCCCGGCATCGCCGACGAGATCGCACCCAAGATCTTCGAACGGAACGTCAGCGGCGGCGGAGGCACCGGACTCGGGCTCACTCTCGCCCGCGCGCTGGCCGCCGCGGACGGCGGACGGCTGGAACTGGTGCGCCGCCGGCCGGCGACGTTCGCCATCTTCCTGCGCCCGGCCGAGGAGGACAGCAGGAACCGCGTGGTCAGCGGTCCTGCCTGATCTCCGGCAGCTCCACCGGGATCGGCTCGGTGGCCTCCAGGAACACCCACTTCTTGTACGACCAGTAGCGGAACAGCGTGCCGAGGCCGACGCCGGCGAAGTTGGCGATGTTCAGGCTCAGGCCGTCGTGCAGGTGGAGGGTGTACTTGGTGAAGCCGATCACCAGCAGGCCGAACAGCAGGGCGACGCCGTTGAGCAGGAAGAACAGGAAGTATTCGCGGCCGAGGCCGCTCTGCTCGCGGTGGCGGAAGGTCCAGAAGCGGTTGCCCAGGTAGGCGAAGGTCGCCGAGAGCGTGGTGGCGAGCACCTTGGAGGTGAGGGGGCCCCACTCGAAGCCGAGCAGGAAGAGGTTGTAGACACCCGTGTCGAGCAGAAAGGCGACGGCCCCGATGCTCCCGAATTTGGCCAGTTCGTGAACCAGGGACTCGAACCGCTGGTAGAGGCGCTTGGCAAACTCCACGTCCGCGCTCGGTCCTTTCCCTCGTCGAGACTGACCACCTCAGCGTACCGGCGATGTCGTACGGCCGGTGTCAGAGGGCCGAACATACCCCGCAAAGACCACTTCTAGAAATATCGCCTTATGGGCGGCATTTCTGAAAGATCGGCATTACGCTGCCGTTCAGATCGCGGGCCCGCCCGCGATGTCGGACCTGCCGCTCCAGACGGCCGCCCTCCCGGGAGCCACCTGTGCCGCTTCGACTGCTCGCGTTGGTCCTGGCCCTGCTCGCCGCGGGCTGTGGCGCGACCGGCGGCGCCCCGGTGCTCCAGGAGGATCGCACGCCTGCCCCGGCAGCCGCGCCACGGGTCGCCCCGGCGACCGCCGAGCAGGCGTTCTCGCTGCTCCGGCAGCTCGACGGGGCCTGGCAGCGGCGGGACTGCGCCGCCGTACGGGAGCTGACCACGTGGGCGGAGCGGACGCTGGACGGCCGTGCCTGCGAGGCGACCCGGAACGGCCGTCCAGCCCGTCCCGCCGACCCCGTCTACGTGCTGCCCGACGCGGGCGACTGGTTCGCCGCGCTGGCCCGCGAGCCCTCGCCCGCGTACTACCTGTTCTTCCTGGAGGACGGCCGGTGGCGGCTGGGCGCGGGGCCGGTCCCGGTGCCCGGCGAGCCGGCGCGGAAGGCCGCCGAGGCGCCGGCGTCGCTGGTCAGACAGGCCCGGCTGGTGCCGCAGCGGCACCTGACGTACCTCACCGACCCGGCCGGGGTGGCGGGCGTGCGCTTCCCGGCCGGGGATCCGCTGCGCGGGCTGCTCAAGGACGTCACCGCGAACCGCGCCGACGTCGAGCTGTTCGGCACGCGCACCCTCGCGATCCCGGTGGCCGCCGGTTCCGTCCTGGTGTTCGACGCCCTGCGGCTCACGTACCAGGGAGGGCGCACGGATCTGGTGGTGATGGCCAGCCTGGTCGGCACGGGCAACCGGATCAGGACGCTCGGGTTGCGCCGGGGGCGCGCCGGTTGACGACGGCGGGGTGCCGCGGCGGGAGGGCGTGAGTTGACAACGGCGAGGTAGTCGTTCCGTCCCGGTAAGCTCACCTCACGTGAGTTCCTACAGTCCCATCGGGCCGGTCGTCGGCATCGTCGGCGCCGGTCAGCTCGCCCGGATGACGCAGTCGCCGGCCATCGCGCTCGGGGTCGAGCTGCGGGTGCTGGCCGCCGCCCCCGGGGAGAGCGCCGCACGAGTGATCGTCGACACCCAGGTCGGAGACTACCGCGACCTGGCCGACCTGCGGGCGTTCGCCCAGGGCTGCGACGCGATCACGTTCGACCACGAGCACGTGCCGACCGAGCACATCAGGGCCCTGATCGCCGACGGCCACGCCGTGCACCCGGGCGCCGACGCGCTCGTGCACGCCCAGGACAAGGCCGTCATGCGCGAACGGCTGACCGCCGTCGGCGTGCCCTGCCCGGCCTGGGCCCGGGTCGCCTCGGCGGCGGACGTCGCGGCGTTCGCCGACGAGCACGGCTGGCCGGTCGTGCTGAAGTCGGTGCGCGGCGGCTACGACGGGCGCGGCGTGTGGGTCTGCCGCACCCCCGACGACGTGGCCGAGGCGTTCGCCACCGGCGTCGAGCTGATGGCCGAGGCGTTCGTGCCGTTCGAGCGCGAGCTCGCGGTGCTGGTGGCCCGCTCGCCCCACGGGCAGGGCGTCAGCTACCCGGTCGTGGAGACCGTGCAGCAGGACGGCATCTGCGTCGAGGTGATCGCCCCCGCCCCCGGCATGGACCCCGAGGAGGCCGCCGTCGCCCAGCGCATCGGCCTGAAGATCGCCCACGAGCTGGGCGTGACCGGGCTGCTGGCGGTGGAGCTGTTCCAGACCGCCGACGGCCTCGTGGTGAACGAGCTGGCCATGCGCCCCCACAACAGCGGCCACTGGACGATCGAGGGTTCCACCACGTCCCAGTTCGAGCAGCACCTGCGGGCCGTGCTCGACCTGCCGCTCGGTTCGCCCGCGATGACCGCCCCGGTCGTCGTCATGGCCAACCTGCTGGGCGGCGACGACCCCGACCTGTTCAAGCGCTACGAGCACGTGCTGGCCCACGACCCCGGCATCAAGCTGCACTTCTACGGCAAGGAAGTGCGTCCGGGCCGCAAGATCGGCCACGTCACGGCCCTGGGCGCCGACCTCGACAAGGTGCGCGCCCGCGCCCGCCACGCCGCCGTCTACCTCATGACCGGGGAGTACACG
The DNA here is from genome assembly GCF_053596515.1 of Nonomuraea sp. NPDC001684. Taxonomy (NCBI): domain Bacteria; kingdom Bacillati; phylum Actinomycetota; class Actinomycetes; order Streptosporangiales; family Streptosporangiaceae; genus Nonomuraea; species Nonomuraea sp. NPDC001684. The sequence goes on along the minus strand of NZ_JBSFGJ010000227.1, from coordinate 9,988 downwards.
TGACAGAGCGAATCGGGATCGTCATGGGGTCGGACTCCGACTGGCCCGTGATGAAGGCCGCGGCCGAGGCCGTGGCGGAGTTCGGCGTGCCGTTCGAGGCCGACGTCGTCTCGGCCCACCGCATGCCGGTCGAGATGATCGAGTACGGCCGGCAGGCGGCCTCGCGCGGCATCCGGGTGATCATCGCGGGGGCCGGCGGGGCGGCACATCTGCCCGGCATGCTGGCCTCGGTGACGCCGCTGCCGGTGATCGGGGTGCCGGTGCCGCTGAAGTACCTCGACGGGATGGACTCCCTGCTGTCGATCGTCCAGATGCCGGCCGGGGTGCCGGTGGCCACGGTGGCGGTCGGGGGCGCGCGCAACGCGGGGCTGCTGGCCGTCCGCATCCTCGGGGCGTCCGACGCCGGGCTGCGCGAGCGCATGGAGGAGTTCCAGGGGCGTCTCAAGGAGCAGGCGTACGCCAAGGGTGAGAAGCTGCGCGCCGAGGCCGCGGAGCTCTGAGCAGGCAACTCAGGGCCGTCCAGGGGCAGACCGGACTTTCCGGGCGCCCGGTTCCCCGTGGTGAGGGGTCCCGGGCGTTCGGAGAGGTGCCGCGGCGGGGTTACGGGCGGCCGAGCGCCCGGTAGTGCCAGCCGGCCGAGCGCCACACCTCGGAGTTGAGCGCGTTGCGGCCGTCGACGATGCGCCGGGTCGCGACCACCGCGCCCAGCTCCTCCGGATCGAGCTCCAGGAACTCTTTCCACTCCGTCAGCAGCAGCACCACGTGCGCCCCGCGGACCGCCTCGACGGCCGACTCGCCGTAGTTCAGCTCCGGGTGAGCCTTACGAGCGTTGTCGAGCGCGATCGGGTCGTAGACGGTGACCTGTCCGCCCTGGTGGCCGATCGTCACGGCGACGTCCAGGGCGGGGGAGTCGCGAATGTCGTCCGAGTTCGGCTTGAAGGCCGCGCCCAGCACGCCGACCGTGCACCCGTGGAACGAGCCGCCCGCCAGCTCCCTGGCCAGGTCGACCATGCGGGCGCGGCGGCGCATGTTGATCGCGTCGACCTCGCGCAGGAACGTCAGCGCCTGGTCGGCCCCCAGCTCGCCGGCCCGTGCCATGAAGGCCCTGATGTCCTTGGGCAGGCAGCCGCCGCCGAAGCCGAGCCCGGCGTTGAGGAAGCGCCCGCCGATGCGGTCGTCGTACGAGAGCGCCTCGGACAGCTGCTTGACGTCGGCGTGCGCGGCCTCGCAGACCTCGGCCATGGCGTTGATGAAGGAGATCTTGGTGGCGAGGAAGGCGTTGGCCGCCGTCTTGACCAGCTCCGACGTCGCGAAGTCGGTCACCACGAACGGGACGTCCCCGAGCGGCGCGTACACGTCGCGCAGCACCTTCTCGGCCCGCTCCGAGCGCACGCCGAGCACGATGCGGTCGGGGTGGAGGGTGTCCTCCACCGCGAAGCCCTCGCGCAGGAACTCCGGGTTCCACGCCAGCTCGACGCCGACGCCGGCCGGCGACAGGCGGGCGAGCTTGTCGGCCATGCGCTCGGCGGTGCCGACCGGCACGGTGGACTTGCCGACGACCAGGCACTCGCGGTCGAGAAGCGGCGCGAGCGACTCGATGGCGCTGTCCATGTACGACACGTCCGCGGCGTACTCGCCCTTCTTCTGCGGTGTGCCGACGCAGACGAAGTGCACGTCGCCGAAGGCGGCGACCTCTTCGTAGGAGCTGGTGAAGCGAAGGCGTCCGGAGTCGAGCCCACGGCGGAGCACGGGTTCCAGCCCGGGCTCGTGGATGGGGAGCTCACCGTTGTTCAGCCGGCGGATCTTGTCCGCGTCAATGTCGAGGCCAAGGACTTCGAATCCGAGATCCGCCATGCAGGACGCATGCGTGATGCCCAGGTATCCGGTCCCGATCACCGTGAGGCGATATGGCACGAGCGAGCTCCTTTCGATCGCCAGGCATGCTACCGGCCTTCGCTACCTCCTTCGTGCCACCTGCGTCTGTTCGCAAACCGTACTAGCTGGTAACAAAGTGCTCGGACGTCCTAGTATCTAGGCATGAGCTTCCCTCTCTATGCGCCCGCCGAAGAGCACGACATGCTCAGGGAGACGGTCCGCGCCCTGGCCGACGAGAAGATCGCGCCGCAGGCCGCGGCGGCCGACGAGTCCGAAGAGTTCCCCTGGGACGTCTACAAGGCCCTCGTCGCCGCCGACCTGCACGCCGTGCACGTTCCCGAGGAGTACGGGGGCGCCGGGGCGGACGCGCTGGCCGCGGTGATCGTCATCGAGGAGGTCGCGCGGGCCTGCGCGTCGTCCTCGCTCATCCCGGCCGTGAACAAGCTGGGCACCGTGCCGCTGCTGCTCTCGGCGTCCGAGGAGCTCAAGCAGCGTTACCTGGCGCCGGTGGCGAGGGGCGAGGCCATGTTCTCGTACGCGCTGTCCGAGCCTGAGGCGGGGTCCGACGCCGCCGCCATGAAGACCCGCGCGGTTCTCGACGGCGACCACTACGTGCTCAACGGCACCAAGATGTGGATCACCAACGCCGGCGTCTCCGAGTACTACACGCTGATGGCCGTGACGGACCCGTCCGCCGGCGCCCGGGGCATCTCCGCCTTCGTGGTGGAGAAGTCCGACGAAGGCGTCTCCTTCGGGCCGAAGGAGAAGAAGCTCGGCATCAAGGCCTCGCCGACCCGCCAGGTGATCCTGGAGAACGTCCGCATCCCGGCGTCCCGCATGATCGGCGAGCCCGGCACCGGCTTCAAGACGGCCCTCGCCACCCTCGACCACACCCGCGTCACCATCGCCGCCCAGGCGCTGGGCATCGCCCAGGGCGCCCTCGACTACGCGATCGGCTACGTCAAGGAACGCAAGCAGTTCGGCCGCCCGATCGGCGACTTCCAGGGGCTGCAGTTCATGATCGCCGACATGGCGATGAAGCTGGAGGCGGCCAGGCAGCTGACGTACCGCGCGGCCGCCAAGAGCGAGCTGGCGATGCACGGCCGGCCGCAGAAGGACCTGACGTTCCTGTCGAGCGCCGCCAAGTGCGCCGCATCGGACGCCGCCATGGAGATCACCACGGACGCGGTCCAGCTCTTGGGCGGGTACGGGTACACGAAGGACTTCCCGGTGGAACGCATGATGCGCGACGCCAAGATCACCCAGATCTACGAGGGCACCAACCAGATCCAGCGCATGGTCATGGCCCGCCAGCTCCTGAAGTAAGCGTTGACCTGCGGAAATCCTGCGCTGCTCATGAGAAGGACCGTATCTATCGGAGCGGCTTGTGATCTTCGCCGTTGGCCTGTTCCGTCCCTGTTCCGTGTGAGGTCGTGGCGCGCAGCGGTCACGGCCTCACAGTATGAAAGCCGCCCCCCAATAAAGAATGGCCCGCAGGCGTACCTGCGGGCCATTCGGTGTCTGGCTCGCTACCTCCCCCCGCCGATCGCCTTAGCCCACTTGGCGAGCTGGTCGACGAAGGAGAGCACCGTCTGGCGCTTGTCCAGAGGCAGGAAGGGCCAGGTGACCCATGCCGGGAAGGACAACACAACGATGCACAACAGGGGAAGGACGAGCAGTGCTACGAGAAGAACCCGCAACCACACAGACTGAACCACCATGAATCATCCGTTCGGACAGGACGGATGCGGCGTGAGCCGCTATAGGCGACTCGGTGAGGCGCCTAGTCAGGCGTTGATGTCCGAACGTCGCTCACAACTTGAGTCGCGTAGGCCTACAAGGTGTTTCGATCCGTATTCCATTTATGTGTCCGATTTGGATCGCCAAGGGATGGCCTGGAATGGCTATCAAGGTACTTGTGAGGTCCGCTCGGAAGCAAAGCCCAACGCGTTCAGGTTACATCTAAGATGCGAGAGATGCGCTGCTCTCATCCCTTACGCGCAGCGGGATTGACACCGCTGACGGAGGCTGATCGAGGGTGGAACAGGCGATCATCGATTGCTCTGCGTGCACGCTCATGTGAGCCGGGCATCATGTGGGCGTAGACGCGGAGGGTGAAGCCGGGGTCCGCGTGACCGAGGTACTCGGCGAGCTCCTTGACCGAGACGCCGCCGGCCAGCATGACGCTCGCGTAGTAGTGCCGAAGTTGGTGCAGCCCTTCCTTACGAGAGGTTGCGTAGCGGCTCCGCTGGCGTCCGTCCCTGTCCGGTGCAGGGATCACGCCTGCTTGGACCAGGGCGGGCTTCCAGACCGTTTCGCTGTAGCTTCTGGCCTTGATGAAGCGGTCGTCCGTCCAGCGGAACAACAGGTCGTGTGTGCGAAGCTTGCCGTCTGCCTTCTCCCAGGGCAGGGAGCAAGTCAACGGGGAATGAGCCGAGACGTGCCGTTTGATGGCTTCAGTGGCCCACTCAGGCAGCGGCACGACCCTTTCACGGTCGTTCTTGGGCAGCGCGAAGACATGGTCGGCTCCCAGCTTCTTGATCTGTCGTCGTACGCGAAGAAGATGCTCCTCGAAGTCGATATCTTCCAGGGCCAGGCCGAACAGTTCGCCCTGCCGTAGGCCGCATGCGGCCCCGAGCATCGGAAGCAGGCGGAAGAGGGCAGGGTGGGCGTCAATCAGGGCGTGGACCCGTTCGTCCGACCACGCCGTGATCTCTTCGGCCACGCGCTTCGGCACCTGGACGATCGGTGACTTGGCGGGACTTCGTTTGATGACCTCATCCGCGACGGCGAGGTCAAGGATGCCCTGGAGGACCAGGAACGCCGTCTGTACGGTCGAAGTCTCGAAGCGACTGCACAGGTCACTGATCCATGCCTGGATCTGGGATGGCTTAATGGTCTTCACCTGACGCTTGGCAAACGTCGACGCGACGTGAAGACGGTGGATGTACTCGTAGCGGATCTTGGTTGAGGGGTCGACGATGCGGGAGGCGAGCCATCGTTCGGCGAGGTCGGCGAAGAGCACCTTGCCAGCGTTCGGGTCGATGTAGTCGCCGCGGGCGATGTCGGCGCCCATAGCGGCGATCTTGCGCTCGGCGTCGGCCTTGCGGTCGTAGGCGGCTGAGCGCTCCTTACCGTCCGGGTCCACCCAGACGGCGAGCCAGCGCTTGCCTCTTCCGTGGCGTGGGGTCTTGACCTTCCGTGACTTGCCGTCCGGGGTCCGGAGCGTCTTCGTCCACAGGTCCTTGACGAAGGCCATGGGCTACTCCTGGTCCTGGACCCAGGACATGACGTCCTCGGGCACGTAGCGCAGATGGCGGCCGATCCTGTGGCCTCTGGGGCCTGTGCGGTGGTGTCGCCATTGATAGAGCGTGGCGATCGGAACGCCGAGGAAGGTGGCTACGTCGTGCACAGTCCAGAGCTTGGTGAGAGTGTTCATAGGCACCCTCCCGTGATGGCGGCGGCTAGGAGTTGGTCGCCGAGGGAGTGGCCCTTGCCTGCGTACTCCCATTCGCTGATCACGAGGACGGCGTCTTCGGCGAAGAGCGGGAGGCGGCCGGTGGTGATCTCGCCTTGTCGGGCGTGGTGTTCGCGGTCGGCTCGGATGTCGCCGAGGGTGGTGGAGTAGCGGCGGGAGCGGGTGGAGAAGTGGCCGCGGAAGCCGAGCATGTGGGCCCAGTCGGCGAGGCGGAGGTCGGCGAGGTCGGGTTCGGTCCCGAGTGCCATGCAGGTGGTGATGAGGCGGCGGGCGTGATCACGGAGGTTGTACAGGGTCAGGTCGTCGAGGGGGTTGATGCGGCGGTCCAGGGTGCCGACGCATTCGGCGGCTTTGGTGGCGTACTTGGCGATGTAGCCGGCGACGGCTTGGTCAGTGAGGTCGCCGTTCAGGGTGATGGAGCGGATGTCGAGTTGGGTGCCCCAGCGCAGGACTCGTTCGGGCTGGTCGGCGTAGGCGGGAGCCTTGGCGGTGACGGCTTTGGCGGCGTGCTGGATGGCTTGGGTCAGGGCGTCGGTGGTGGCCCAGGGTGGCGGAGGTGTGGCAGGGCCGCCGGGGCCGTCGAGGCGGATGACGGCGTGGAAGTGGACGACGCCGCGGCGCTGGTATTCGGCGACTTTGGCGAAGGAGAGGGTGAGGTGGTGGCGGAGGTCCTTGAGGAGGAGGCCGCCGAGTTTGGCCAGGTGGCGGCGTACGGAGTCGGCGAAGCGCTTCCACAGCAGCGGCGCCAGGGCGTTGAACAGGACGGACCCGGTGTAGTCGTAGCAGTCAGGGCACAGCGGTTCGCCCAGGCGCGGGTCGTCCTTGCTGTGGCGTTGGGTGCAGGACATGACTTGGCCGTGTGGGCAGGTGGTGGCGTTGCGGCGGGCGTGGCAGGGCTGGGCCTTGCCGTGGTGTTCGCGGCGAGTGTGGACCGGGCCGAAGGACGGGGCGGTCAACGTGATGAACAGCGTGGGGTGGGTGGTGACGGTCTCGGGGACGCCTTTGCCGCCCACGAGGCCGGCGCGGATGAGGTGGTAAGTGTCGGCGCGGTAGGTCTCGGCGCAGGACGGGCAGCGGGTGGCCCGGCGGGTTTTGCACGGGACGCGCAGGATGCCGTCGGGTTCGGTGCGGGTGGTGTAGCGGTGCAGGAGTTGGCCGGTGGCGCGGTCGTAGTGGTCGACCTTGCCGCGGAGGTGGATGGGCTGACGGCAGCCGCCTGTGGCGCGGATCTGGTTGGCCCAGCGGTCGTATTCAGGGTGGTTGAGTCGGGCGATCATGCCCGCTTTGGCGTGCGCGGTGGCGTGGGTTGTGGGCAAGATGGAGACCTCCTTTCGCTCGTTCGGGTGAAGGGATGGCCCTCGACCTGGCAGTCGTCTTGGCGGATGTGCGGCCAGGCCGGGGGCGCTGCGCGTTATGCGCCGTGGTTGTCGATGCCGTTGCCGTCGCAGTCGAGGCAGCGGGCGTCGTCAGAGTCGATTCCGGTGCCGTTGCAGGTGCAGCAGCGGTAGTGGTTCACCTCGTCCATCTGGTCACTTCCTGTCGCGGGCGGTGGTGAGGTAGATGCGCCAGTGGTACGGGCGAGTGCGGTCGGGGTAGGCGCGTGAGACGCCGATGACGGTGAAGTGCAGGCGTAGGCGGAACAGGGCGTCGACGATCTCGGCTCGGGTGCCGTCGATGCGGATGCGCATGGTCGGGTCCCTTTCTGGTCAGGTGGCGGCCGTGGGGTCGGGCTGGATACAGCCGCGGTAGCTGGCTTCGGCGGCGTGGCGGGCGCGGGCGGCGGCCAGGATGGCGACGGCGCGGTACTCCACCGGGCCGAACAGGCGCGAGGTGGCGTAGTGGCCGTACGGGGAGTCCTCGTAGTCGATCTGCGAGCCGACGAGGGCGGCGATCTGGTCGATTTCGGCGCGCTGGTCGGCGTCGCTGGCCTGGTCGGTGAAGTGGTGGACGGTGACGCTGGAGGAGACGGGTACGTCGGGGTGGGCTTCGAGGAAGGCAGCCAGGTCGAGCAGGCCGTGGATAAGGGCGGTGCGGCGGTCGTGGGTCATGGGTCGGTTCTCCCTTCAGGCGGTGCGCAGGGTGCGCAGCAAGTCGGAGGCGAGTTGGTTGGACACGCCCAGGTGGGCGCGTAGGGCGTCTCGGGTGATGGGCTTGCCGTGCCGGCTGTGGTGTTCGTCGGCCACACGGCGGGCGTAGTCGATCAGGGCGGGCGCGAGGTCGCTGTCCCGCTCGTCGTCCTCGTCCCGAACTTGGGACGGGACGAGTTGCGGAGCCGAGGACGAAGCCAGGACGGGCGAGGACGCCACGGCAGTGGACGGTTCCGGACGGGTGGCGCGGCGTTCCAGCATCGAGACAGCGATGAGGAAGGCGGCGGCCGGAGTCGCGGCGGTGATCCAGCCCCAGACGGTCGGGTCGGCTTGGGCGAGGTTCGCGGCCAGGGACAAGACGATGCCGCCGGTCAGGACGAGGACGGGCCACGAGAGCCGACCCCGCCGGCGGTTGCTGATCCTCTTGTCGCGTTGACGTTCGCGGGCGGCCATGACGCAGGTCAGGTCGATGCAGACGGCGACCGCCCAGGACATCCAGCCGGTCTGGCCGTGCTCGGTGGCGGTGTCGCGGATGTGGGTGAACGATCCGGCACCCGCGATGGCGGCCAGGACGAGGACCGGGCCGGTGTCGAGCAGCCAGCAGACGAAGCGTCGCATCGTTCCTCCCTTCATGAGTTCAGGCGTTGATGGGTTCGGGCAGGTGGGCGGTGACCTCGTCCCAGGCCGGGGCGAGGTGGGCATGAGCACGGGCGGCCTGCTCGGCGGCCTGCTCAGTGACGTAGTAGGAGCGGGCGCGGTACCACTGGCCGTCCTGACCGGCGACGATGGCGACGCCCGGCGTTTCGGCGGGGATGGCACGAGCCGAGGCAAGCGCCGCCGGGTCGAGGTCGCCGAGCGTCATGGTGGCGGTCTCGGGATCGTTGACGCGGTGGCAGATCCGTCCGGAGCACTGGGCGCGGAGAGCGGTGACGCCGTGGCCGAGGTCAGAGCCGATGCGCTGACCACAGCAGAACAGGTAGATGCCGAACGCTCGGCCGAGCTGGGCGACCCGAAGCAGCGCCGTCGAAGTCTTGGCGACCTCGTCCTTCTCCGACTTGTCGGCCATCAGGTACAGCTCGGCCAGCTCGTCAACCAGGGCCACGACCGGGACCGGTCGCACGCCGGGCGGGAGCTGCCAGATGTTGCGGGCGCCGGCCTGGCGGCACAGTCCCATGCGATCGACCATCAGGCCGACCAGGTCATCCAGCAGCCCACCGGACTCGGCGCGCGAGGTGGCCAGTGCGGACAGGCGCGGCCTGTAGGGCGTGAATTCCACTCCGCCTTTGAGGTCGAAGCCGACCAGGGCCACGGGTTGTGGAGCCAGCCCGACGATCAGGGCGTTGGCGAGGTTCGACTTGCCGGACTGTGTCGCGCCCGCGTTCAGCCAGTGCGGCACGGTACGGAAGTCGACGGTCCAGGGCTTGCCCGTCTCCAGACGTCCTACCGTGACCTTGAGCAGTTCCGGCGAGGGCGGAAGCTCGTCGACCTTGACCAGCGGGTCGCGCATGGTGGCCATGAGGACGACGCGTCCGGGACCGGGTGAGGAGACGCGGATGGCGTGGACGCCCCAGGAGTGCGCGAGGCGTTCGGCGACGTCGGCGTAGTCGCCGGGGGTCTGGCCTTCCAGGGTGTGGAGGGTGACGCGCCAGCCGTGCCGGGTCGGCAGCGGCAGCCACATGAACGGCTTGGTGTCCACGGCGATGCGCTGCCACCTGCGCCGGACGCGGACGATGCCCGTCGAGGCGACCAGGCCGGGGACGGTGGTGAACCAGAAGCGCTGCCGCTTCTTGGTCAGCCCGCAGCCGAGGGCGACCCGCCGCCACGAAGCTCGTACCGACAGACCAACGAGCGGGAAGCCGAGCACGAGCCAGAAGGACGGGTAGTGGTAGCGGCGCCAGGCCCACAGCCCGGCCGCGACCGCGGCCAGGGCTGCGAGCATGTACGGCGCGTCAGGCATCGACGGCCTCCCTGACGGGGAGTAGCGCCGAGGCGCGGTAGGCGATGCCCCATCGGCCGGCGATCTCCCAGACGTAGCCGAGCAGGCCGACGGCGTTGACCTGGTCGCCGACGCTGATGGGCGGTTCGCCGGTAATGCCGATCTTGACGAGTTCGATCCGGCCGAACTCGTCCTCGACGGAGACGGTGACCTCGTAGACGGTGTTGCCGTTCTTGTCGGTCTTGATCTCGCCGGTGTCGCGGTTGAGCACCCGTGGGCGCGGGGCCTTGACGCAGGTGATGGCGAGCTTGCCGACATCCACAGGGATCGGGATGGAACGCATGGTCTGTGACCTCCTCTTTCTCGTTCATCCAACATAGTTAACCTAGTTGGCTTGGTTGTCAACGTCCTCTCGGTTGGCTTGGTCGGTGTTTCGTGGTGTGATGGACAGCGATGGTCAAGAACACCGGGCGCCCCGGCTACCTCCAGATCGCCGACGATCTCCGCGCGCAGATCAACGGCGGATCTCTGGCGCCCGGAACCCCGTTGCCGTCCACCGCGCAACTCGCCGAGCAGTACGACGCCTCGCTGAGCGTGGTGAAGATGGCCGTC
>NZ_JBSFGJ010000226.1:0-15256 GCF_053596515.1 Nonomuraea sp. NPDC001684 | reverse complement strand
GGGACGGTGCGCATGGCGTGAGTTCCTTACGTAGTGACGTTGTGACTCTTAGTATTCATGGAACACTTGGCGTTCTAAGTTGTCAAGGGATTCCACGAAGACTTGGTTGGCATGTCGTGCGGTGTGTGCTGAAGTAGAGGCCAGACGACCTCATGGAAGGCGCGGAATGGTCGAGAAGAGCGGTCGCCCCGGCTACCTCCAGATAGCGGACGACCTTCGTACGCAGATCAGAACGGGCTCACTCGCGCCCGGCGCTGCGCTGCCCTCGACCGCCCAGCTCGGCCAGCGCTACGACGTCTCCGCCAGCGTGGTCAAGGCCGCGATCAGCGTGCTCCGCACCGAGGGGCTGATCGTCGGCCAGCAGGGCAAGGGCGTGTTCGTACGGGAGGGCGCGGCGGAGTCGCTCCAAGAGCCGGCCTCGTCGGACGTCATGGACCAGCTCTCTCAGATGCGGAGCACTCTGGCGACTCTCGGCGAGCGGATCGCCGACCTGGAGAAGGCCGTGTTCCAAGAGCGGAAGCGATCTCGCTGACCCGACAGGCCAACTCCTCCATCTCCGACCGAATCGCCTGAAGTTCGGCCAGAATTCGCTCGTTTGCGGTCACTCTCGGCACCCCTTTTCTGGTGGTTCGTAATCCCCGGTGGGATGCCGTTAGTTCATCGCGTATCGCCGCTGTTGAGTATCACGGAGCGTTAGCTAAGCTTCTGCATTGCTGCCTGTACGGCGGTTACACATGCGCTTACACACGCCCGCCCCTCCAAGCGCGCAAAAGGATGCGATGAAGACAATTCACCGCCCCGGATGGCAACCTCTGCTGCTGCGTCAGTACCGCGAAGCACACGGACTCACCCTCGAAGCCGCAGGTGACCAGCTACGCCAGGTCGCCGCACGGCACGGGCTCACCGCGCCGGCCGCGAATTTCCAGACACTCTGGGCACACGAACAGGGATCGGTATACCCCGGGCCTCACTACCGACGAGCCTATTGCCTCCTATACCAGGCAAACGAACCCACACTGGGTTTCCGGCTGCCGCTTCCCGGCGAAATATCCGAAGTGGAAAATTCCATCTCGGATTTGCCCCAGCCCACCGACCCCGCCATGGACAACGCCGCCGCCGAGGTGATCGAACAGGCCCTCGTCAAAGTCTCGGGCGCTCCCACCAACGGCGAACAGAACGCCCTCCTCAACCGAGTCGTGGACGCCTGGCGACGCCGCCACGGCCAGGGCAGCCCCAAGCCCATCCTCACCCTCGTCGGCGGCTACGCCGGGTCCGGCAAGACAGAGTTCTCCCGCTTCCTGTCCGACATCACCGGCTGGGCCTTCCTGGACAAGGACTCCCTGACCCGACCCATGGTCGAGCGCCTGCTGGTCTCCCTCGGCGGCGACCCCCACGACCGGCACACAGAGCTGTACCTGAGCGAGGTCCGCCCACTGGAGTACCGGTGCCTGATGGAGACCGCGTTCGACAACCTCAAGGTCGGCACTTCGGCCATCCTCGCAGCACCGTTCATCGCCGAACTCCAATCCCCAGACTGGATCTCCCGCCTCACCAACCGATGCGCGGCCAAGGGCATCGACGTGGCCGTGGTCTGGGTACGCTGCGACGCCGAGTCCATGCGTGAGTACATCGAATTCCGCGGCGCACCCCGAGACGCCTGGAAGCTCGCCAACTGGCAGACGTACGTCAGCGGCCTCAACTCCGAGACCAGCCCGCCCACCGCCCACATCACCGTCGACAACCGCCTCGGCGCCGCCATCAGCCTTGCCGACCAGACCCGCGAGACGCTGAAGCGGATCCTCACATGAGGGGCATCGTCCTGTACGGGCCACCCGCCAGCGGCAAGAGCACCATCACCGCCGCCCTCAGCCGACTCGACCCGCGGTTCGCCCTCGTACGCAAGCTCAAGGCCGGCAACCAGCGCGGCACCGAGTACGACTTCGTCACCGTCGAGGAGCTGGCCAGGCTGCGAGCCGCCAGCCGCCTCCTCCTGGAGACGCGCCGCTACGGCAACACGTACGCCATCGACCGCCACAAGATCGACGAACTGTTCTCGTCCGGCCAGGTACCGATCGTCCATCTGGGCACCGTCGCCGACATCCGCCGTCTGACCGAGGCAACAACCTGGCTGGTCGTCCTGCTGTGGGTACCGCGGGCGGTCTGCGAGGAACGCTCGCGACAGCGCCTCGACATAGACACCCCACACCGCTTGGCAGCATGGGACGAGGCATTCGCCGACCTGCACACCCATGGTGAGATCACGTTCCATCACCGACACCGAACCGACCTGATCGCGCCGGAAGAGATAGCGCGGCAAATCGCAAGCACCTACTACGGCCGCGAAGTGGCGCCGATGGATCAACGCGCGTAGCCGGTGAGGATCTGCATCCATAGCTGCCGAGCAGCCCGAGCAGACATCCATTCGGTCTGAACGACGCGCGGGCGGCCGTCCGATGACAAGCGTCGGATGAACGACAACCCGCCGGCCGCGCACAGCTCGTACATCGGAGGCATGCAGGTGCACGTGTGCTCATGGACCCTGATGCGATCGCATCGCCGTACAACGTCTTGCCAGGCCACTTGAAGCACATCCTCCTGAGGAACTGCCAAGTGATGGCTGTGATGGTCGAAGCGCCACGACGGTACGGTCATACCTCGGCCCCCAACTGCGCCTGCGCGAGAAGCAGCCTGACGAAGGTCTCCAGGTCATCCGCGCTCACCGTCTGCTGCATCCCAGCGTCAACATCTTTGTCGCTGAGCCGTACGCCGATCCGGCTCCCATAGAAGGCGCCTGCGTCACTCTGGAAGAAGGACCAGCCGGGAAAGCAGGCGCGAAGCGCTACAAGGCAGTGACTCTTGGTTGCCATGTCATGAGCGTAGAAGTTGCACGCGAAGCCTGTCTACCCCTAGGGATACCGAGGGGTATCGATAGATCCCTATAGGCGAGTGACGACCCTTGAAGTCCCCTTTCTACGCTTGGGCCTCGTGATCGAATTCGAGCCGGATCGCCCCCGCTGGCGGCAGGTCGCCGACGTCCTCCGCGGACGCATCAGCAGCGGCGAATACCCGCCAAAGTACCTCGTCTCGGAAGTCCGCCTCGTCCAGGAGTTCGGCGTAGCCCGCGACACCATCCGCAAGGCGATCCGCCAGCTACGCGAAGAAGGCCTGCTCTACACCGTGCCGAACCTCGGCAGCTTCGTAAGTCCACCCGGCGAAGCCGAATCCGCGAAGAGCTGAGTCACAAGACCCGGATGAAGTAGTCTCCCGAGCCGTGACCAGCAGGATCGACTACTACAACGCCCCAGACGCGCCGTCGCCCAACAGCCTCGTCCCCTCGGTCAACGTGGTCGTCGCCGACGAGGCCGGCGCCATCCTGCTGATCCGTCGCAGTGACAACGACAACTGGGCTCTTCCCGGTGGCGCTATAGACCTCGGCGAGTCCATCCCCACCGCAGCCATACGCGAGACACTGGAAGAGACCGGCATAACCTGCGAGATCACCGGGATCGTCGGCACGTACAGCGATCCCAGGCACATCATCCTCTACACCAGCAACGGGGAAGCGCGACAAGAGTTCTCCATCGTGCTCACGGCACGCCCAACTGGCGGCGAACCGACTCCGAGCTCAGAGTCCCGCGAGGTCCGATGGGTAGCGCGGGACGACATCGCGAGCTACCAGATGGATCGGTCAATGCGCATGCGCATCAACCACTACCTACAAGCCGCCGGCCCACACATCGGCTGAGAGCCGGGCAGCTCAGCAAGCAGCCCTAGCGGACCATGCTCGATGCCGTGACAGAGCCCCAGGTCGAACCAGATCGACGTACCATGATCGACGACGGATGAGAACTTTCTCCACGGTTTCAAGGGCGGCCCGCTGCGCGGCCCGCCGGGCGCGCTGACCGGTCTGCGTGCCCGGCTGCGGCTCTTCGGCCGGTCCGGGCACGCACCGCCCAACGCGCCCGAGGAGCCAGAGAGATCACTACTTAACGCCGTGACGATCGCTCACTCCGGCGCTCTCCGACCAGGCCGGGGCGATCGACTGCCGCGCGGCTTCCGGTGCTCGGGCCTGGCGGCCCTGTGCTCCGGGTCCGCTTGCCACCGGATAATGAGGTTCTCTCGCTACGTATCTCCCAGAATACGATTATGGCTTCTCGGAGAATTCAGAGTAGCGGGTAAATTGCCTTGAGCTAGTTGCGCCATGGTGCCGCATCATAGGAGTTGATCTGACCGATGACGTGCTCCTCAACGGCGGCAATCAGCGTCTGCCGGTCGTGTTTTTCCACCCCATAGGTGCGACTACGGCCTTGATGGACCGTGTCCCATTTGGTGCGTGCGCTCTGCCGGGTTGAGGACCCCTGTTCATTGCTTCCAAATCCAGGGAGAACTGCATTCCATACGGGGAGGTAATTAACTCGCAGTGCGTTTTCTCCGAGATTCGCATGTACGTCAGGAAGCAGAAGGAGGCGAACACCGAACTCCCAGATTGGGAGGCCCCCACCCACAATAGAACGCTTATGCCCGCTGATCCTCTTCCATAGGCGGTCCCGCGTCTTACTTCCTCGCCCTGTTGCACTGTTGTGGGATTCAGCTTGGCCAACGTATACAGGGATCTTGAAGGGGGCAAGTGGTCTGTACAGATCCACCGAAGTTCCTCGGTAGTAGATCGCGTAGAGGCCCGAACCGTCGAAGTGGGGGATCTCTGGCTCGAACATGACCAATGGTTGGCGTTCCAATTCCAGACAAATCGCCCAGGATATGTGATCGGTGGACATAGGATCGAACATCTCGGGGAGGTAGCCGTCTGTGGGCACGAAAGGGTCGTCCATGGCCTGGAGGATAGTGTCTTCGGCCGGCAATCGGGGCATCGTTGCGCGCATCTTGAGCGGCAACCTCCTGCGACTACTGAACGTATGTAGTACGTCGCTACCTGTGGCACACGTCACCGTGTCGAGGCCGATCACAAGGACGCTGGACAGCAGCATGGCCCGGTGGAGGGAACTATCCGACAGAGCACTCGGAGGTACTTCGACTCCGAATGACAGCCAATAGCTGGAATGGTTAGCGGTTTCGAACAACCTCTTCGATTCGGAAGGCAGCTGCAACTGGATCTTCGTGCTCCCAGACTCTGATCACCCGCCAGCCAGCCGCCTCTAGCTTGGAGTCCGTGTCGCGGTCGCGGATTCTGTTCTTTTCGATCTTCTCGTTCCAGAACTCGCCATTGCGACGAGCGGGCCGATAGTGTTCCGCACATCCGTGCCAGTAGCAGCCGTCTGAGAACACCGCCACTTTTACTCTGGGAAATACGACGTCCGCTCGCCTCCGCAGTCCCTCAACCGGGGGTGTGTCCACGCGGTAGCGAAGTCCGAGCGCGTGAATCGCTGACCTGAGGGCGAGCTCGGGCCTGGTGTCGCGACTGCGGTTGGCCTTCATCACCTTCCGCGACGCGGGAGTGCTGGCCCAAGAGTCCTTCGCCGGCTCCGGGACGATCACAAGCTCTTGCTCGGACGCCAAGCGCCACGCGGTCGTGAGGTTGCGGGCACGAGTGGCCTCAGCGACCTCACCCAGATAGGTCGTCCCGGTCTTTCCTTTGTCGGACCAGCGAAGGTAGGCCCGAATCCGGCGGGTGTTGGGAAGCAGCTTGAGTTCCACGGACGCCAACGCCCGCCGACCTTCTCCAAGATCGACGAAGCGTCTGTCGTGTCCGCCGGCCGCGCGATCCTGTTCTGCGGTGCGTTCGGTACGGCTGAGGCCGGGCTTGCCCTTCCACGCTCGATCGGGCGGTGGCTTCTCCTTCCAGCGCATGGGCTCGGCGACGGATGAGTCGGTCACGTCGATGCTTCGGCCTCGTCCAGGACTGTCGCGACTGCGTTGGCGAAGACCTGACCAAGAAGAACGGGCACGGCGTTGCCGAGTTGGCGCATCTTCTCTCCTCGAGGCCCGGCCAGGACCCAGTGGTCAGGGAAGGTCATCACGCGAGCCGTCTCGCGGACGGTCATGTATCGGTGCCCGCCGTCATCGAGAAGCATCACTGACTCACCTCCCGGGACTCCATGAACGCCGGCCTTGACGGTCTTGGCGGGCCGATCCAGCTCGTTGGGCGTATGCCCGGGATAGATCCGGGCGTCCGGCCAGCCGATGTGATCCGTAAAGCCACCCAGGTGGTACTCCCTCCGGTCGAGTCTCTCGACCGGAGGCAGAGGCCGTTGTCCGTCGATGCCCTTGATCGCGTCACGGAGAGTACGCCACGGTTGGAGCCGCTCCTCATCCGGCAACGGCAAGCGGCGCTGCGGAATCCGCGCCATCACCCGCTCGCGAACCTTCTCGGGAACCTCCGGATGCCGTTCCCAGTACGAACCGTTCCGCATGTCATCGTGAAGGCTCTCCTCGGAGAACCTCGGCCGCACCATCCGCTCGAACCGATCCCAGTCCACACCGACGTCTCGCCGGAACGCGATCACGATCACACGGTTCCTGATCTGCGGGACACCATAGTCCGCCGCGTTCACGGGGTAGTGCCGGACGTCGTACCGTTCATGGTCGTCAATCGTCGCCGTCTCGAGGAGGTGACGCAGGACCTCATCGTGGTCCTGCCAACCGCTACCTTCCGTTCGTTCTTCGAACGGAAGGGCCAGCTCGCGCTTGATGTACTCGAAGTAGGGCATGAAAGATGGACGTAGGAGTCCCCGCACGTTCTCGCAGATGACCACCTTGGGCTCCATCTGCCTGATCGCCTTGAACATATGGGGAAAACCGTTGCGCTTGTCCTCGTCGCCCTTGGCCACGCCACCAAGGCTGAACGGCTGACATGGTGGCCCGCCGGCGAGGACGTCCACCCGCCCCTTGAGGTACTCGAAGTCGACATCGGCGACGTCCCCCACGAGTAGCGGAGGGTTCTCACCGGGCTCCGGGATGGGCGGTGTGACGCCCACCTCGTACGGGTGCGCCTTGTTCGCCTCGAGCGTCTCGCACGCGCGTCTATTGAACTCGTTGAACAGCAGGGGCCTGAAGCCGGCGCCAGCGACCGCCATGGCCAGACCGCCACCGCCCGCGAAGAGCTCGACGCTCGTGCGGTCCTTCGGGGCGTGATTCGACTGTTCAACCATGGCAAAAGCGTACCGCGGAGTTAGTGATCTTGCATCTCTGTCGCTCAAGCTTCTTCGAACACATGCGCAAAATACCCTCTCATGCGCCACCTTCAACCAAAAGGATCTACGACGCCTCGCCAGTATCTAGACTTGCGAGCATCGAAACTTGGCCGCGTACGCCCAGCCCGTAGAAGTCGAGGGACAAGGCATCGTTAGGTGGGCAATGGCAGACCAATCACGCGCTAGCCAAGCGGCTGCTTCGACGGTTGGCAGGGGATATGCGCGGTGAGGAGATTTCGGTGGTGCGGCCAATCAAGTATTTGCCGAGCTCAGAGCATGTGAGCTCGCTATACAAGCCAACACTCTCCTGCGACGTCAATCCCCATCGCCCGTCTCCGCTCGTTGGTTCTGCGATGCGCTGGCTGACATCGTCCGCCTTCCGACAGATCGCCAGGGGTCAGGAGTTCGAAAGGCCGTATTTTACCCATCGGAAGAAGCACGCGATCGCCGCGACCAAACCCTTGACCTGGCCATATAGACAATGCTTGTAAAATTTGACGAATTGGTATAGCTTCCCCCAAGTCGCGCCTCCTG
Organism: Nonomuraea sp. NPDC001684; assembly: GCF_053596515.1. Classification (NCBI taxonomy): domain Bacteria; kingdom Bacillati; phylum Actinomycetota; class Actinomycetes; order Streptosporangiales; family Streptosporangiaceae; genus Nonomuraea; species Nonomuraea sp. NPDC001684. Next base: position 7,574 of record NZ_JBSFGJ010000226.1, on the reverse strand, counting down.
TTCGTAGGACTGCGGGACCTGGGGTGTGCCTCGGGGACTTCTCACGAAGTCATGGGATGCATACGTCGATCAGTCACAGGGGGCTGATTCTGCGTGTTGTGATCCGGTGTCCGCATCGATCCGGTGTCCGGGACGACGCAGCGCGGAATGCGGTGACTCCCGCGTCCAGTTCGGCTGCACTACAGCTCGGCTGGAAGGGCCCGGCGACTGCCGGAACTCGGTCCAAGAGTCGCCAGGACAGGTCATTCAAATGACAATGCCCCAGTTCCAGGCTCCGAATCAGGAAAACAAGCTCGGCCCCTCGAACGAGACTCCCACTGACCGGTGGGACCCGATTGTGCTTGAGACCGGAACCGACAGCACTATCACCGTCACCAACTTCTCCGCCGATTTCCCGGAATTGTCCACGGCAGGTGACCGCAGCGCCTTGGTGCGGGCTGGCCAATCTAATCCGGACTGTAATCTCTCCGAGGATGCATGGCACGCGATCGCGCGCGCCGTGATCCATCCCGAGGTTGCCGCTCACCAGATCAAGCCGCTGGCCAGCGGTCGCGGGTCTATGCTGCATGACGAGCACGTCGGAGCAGCGACGCTGAAGTCGACAACCACCCAGGTCTGGCTGACCGAGCTGTGGCCGCTCGTACAACCGCGTATCGGCCAGGACGCTCACGAGCAGATCGATCCCGAGATCGAGGGGCACACCGACACTACCGGCAAAGCGGTAGCGGTCCTCGTATACCGCTTCAGGCACCGCAAACACTTGGCGGCATACCTAAGGCAGACAATCGTCGCGACGCGTCGCGCGAACCAGCAGTACGACGAATCGATTCTGGCGCGCCGCATCACGCGGCAGGTCGTCACCCATGTGGCCCGCCTGGAGTTCGAGGACGGCACCGAGCCCATCTACGTCCTCGTCGTGAGGGATGGGATTACGCGGGTTGTCAGTGCCTGGGGAGTGCTCGCAGGTACAAACAGCAGCCCCGAGCAGATCGCCGACCTCGCCGTCGAGACGCTCCTCTCCGAGAGACCCACTCGGCGCGGGGCTGATCCGAAACCACTGGGCCAGCGGATGGCGCTTGGCCGTCAGGACAAACTCACCGAGCTCCGGGACACGTTCGCCGCCGGTGTCGGCGGAGGAAAGCCAACCGCGCAGGCCATCCGGATCGGACAGGCGAGCATCGTTCCCGCTCAGGTCATGGTTGGTATGCAGGTACATCCCGGATCGAACCTCCCACGGAGTGAGGTATTCGATGACGCGGTCCGAAGCATCCTGGCATCGATTCATGTGGAGTTTGGCCCCTGGGACTCTGCTGCTCAGAATGCCGAGGTTGGATCCCGCGCGCTGAAGCGTACCGCGCTGACCGCTCAGGGCATCGACACCGGTGGAATCAGCCTAGATAAGGTGTATCAGCTGGCCATCGGCAGGATCGACAGCAAACACACCGCAGAAATCTTCGATGATCCTCGGCTACCCGATACACCCCTGTGGCGGGCCATCTGCCTGATTCACTTCCTCACCCGTAAGCCCGTATTCGAGAAGATGAAGGGCTACGTCAAAGAGATCACTGGCAAGCAGCGACTGCACACCACCGCCTACGCCCAGATCCTCGGGCCAATCGTCGATCAGCCATGGCGTGCGATCAAGGTGCAGGCTCTGAAGCCGGCACGGAACGCCTGGTCCAACGGTGGGGTCCTCACCAGCGAAGTCCTCGGGACGGACTGGTCCCCCGTGCCCGTCGAAGACTTCAACGACCTGGTCGACCTCGCGGCTAAAGGCGACATCGACGCCCGTATGACGCTCGCCGTCGCCGGTGGCGTGGCACTCATCGCCGACAAGCTTCTCACTCGCAACACCGGGTCCGCGGAGGGAACGACGGCGCCATTCCGGGCCGACGTGAACGATGTCATCGCCGATCTATCCCGCAAGAGCAACGTCGCAGGACTGCGGCTGCTGGCGCATGTGGCAAACCACTTCGATGGCAGCCTCCCCGCGAAGAACTCCTACACGGCCAAGCAGTTCACGAAGGGAGAGCTCGAACAGGGGGATTTTTATCTCATTCCCCGCCTCGATTCGGCCGCACCCGATGGGATCGCACGGGATGAGGCAGGCGCGCCTGAGGAACTAGTCGAGTACACAGTCGTGGCGATCTCCGATCCGGTCAAGGCTGAAAAGGCAGAAAAGGACCGTCGAGGCCAGGAAGAAGACGAGCCTCTCTCCGAGAACGACCGGCTAGCGCTCCAGAGAAGCCTCCTGCTCCGGGCGCTGGGAGACGCCGAGCAGGCGCTCAACGAAATCCTGCAGCTCGCCCGAGCGACCGGGAATGAGGCCCTAGGCACCCACGACGAATGGCAGAAGATGTCACGCCGGGCGTCCAAGCTTCACTCCAACATCGACGTGCACGAGCCTCCGGACGCCGACTCCGAGGCCAATGGCACCACCTGACAGTGAAGCAACTGTCTGAACTGCCCGGTGCTGCGCACCTCGGTGCCGGGCAGTTCACGGCCCGGCACCCGGGTACCGAGCGCGGCCGATTCGCCATGAGTGGGTCCTCACATCGCTGCGGACATGCGCGGATAATCACGCGGAGGGCGTGTGTCGCCGAGCGTGTTTTCGCAGGTCATCCCTAACGAAGAACTATTATCGCCCGCGCTCTCCTAAGAGCGCCTAACAGAATGATCTACGTTGTGCTTTGATCTCTCGCTGTAGCCAGCGAGAGGAGCGCAGATGGCCAAGCTGAAGCCGTGGCAGGTCAGCGACGAGCTGCGGGCGGTGATTCAGCCCTTGCTGCCGCAGCGTCAGCGGCGGTTCCGGCATCCGGGACGTAAGCGGCTGGATGACCGGCTGGCGTTGCAGGGCATCTTGTTCGTACTGCACACCGGGATCGCTTGGGAGCACCTGCCGCAGGAACTGGGCTACGGCTCGGGCATGACCTGCTGGCGGCGGCTGGCCGAGTGGAACAAGGCCGGCGTCTGGCAGCGGCTGCACGAAATCCTGCTCGATCAGTTGCGGGCCGCTGACGCGCTCGACCTCTCCCGGGCCGCGGTGGACTCCTCGCAGATCAGAGCGTTAAAGGGGGGCACAGACTGGCCCGTCCCCGGTCGACCGAGGACGGGCGGGCAGCAAGCATCACCTGATCATCGAGGCCACCGGCATTCCGCTGGCCGTGATCCTGACCGGCGCCAACCGCAACGATGTCACCCAGCTTCGCCCGCTGCTGGACGCCATCCCGAAGGTCCGCGGCAAGCGCGGCCGACCCCGGCAGCGTCCCGACGTCGTGCTCGCCAACCGCGGCTACGACCACGACAAGTACCGCCGCCTGGTGCGCGAGTTGCAGATCCGCCCGCTGATCGCCCGCCGCGGCACCGAACACGGCTCCGGCCTCGGCAAACAACGTTGGGTGGTCGAGCAGACCTTCGCCCTGCTCCATGCGTTCCGCCGTCTGCGGATCCGCTGGGAGATCCGCGCCGACGTCCATGAGGCCTTCCTGAAGCTGGCCTGCGCACTTATCTGCTGGCGACGCCTGACCTCATTGCGTTAGGAGCTCTAAGTGGGTGCTGTTCGGAATCTCCGCGGCCCTCACCTGCGCCTTCGGATTGCGAGTGTTGACAGCGCAGCCGCCTCTTCGTTGAGGCTAGGTGGCGCATGGAAGGTCGCAGTGAATCAGGCTCGTACGACCTGGTCCGTAGATCGTGGATCGAACTTGACATCGCCGCCGATCGGATGTCTTGGGCCTGGAGGCCCTGCGCTCCGGGTCGGCTTGCCACCGGATGACGCGGGAACTCTCCCGCTCGGGCTGGGATATACAGGGAATGATCTTCGCTGATACGGACTGCTGGAGGGCGTTCGTCCAACTCAACATGCCCAAGGAGCCGGAGAAGCGCGCGCTCTCCTAAAGCGGGTGCCGCAGATTCGAATCCTTCCGGGGGCACCCACGTTCTACCAGCAGCAAAGCGCCCTTGACCAGCGGGAACATCGGTCGAGGGCTTTAATGTGTTCGATGGTGTCTGGGCGTCACCGATCGTCGGGGGTGATCGTGCCAAATACGTGCCCAAGTTCTGAAAGCCCGCGACAGCGATGCCCTCCGAACAGCGCTCACTGCTCTCTCGCAGATCCAACGGTGCGAATGACCCGGGCGTGCAAGTCGATAAGCTCACGCAAGGGCGTGTTGTCGGTTTCGGTCATCTCGGCCATGTCGAGTTGGGTGGCGGCTTGTGCCCATGTCGGCTTCGCGGGCGGCTCTTGATGGACTGGCTGCATCACGTGGTACAGCGGTCCCCCGACCAGTCGGCCGAACATGCCGAGGAAGTAGTAGGTGGCGATCGCTTCACGCTCGACGACAGGATCCGCAGCGACCGGGTCCCGCACAATAAGGGTGAACGCGACGCGATCCCTGGTCACTGCTACCAAATGCTTGGTGTCGGGGTCGGTCTCCTGCCACCCATCTGGGAGACCGCGGACGGTGGACCAGATTTTCCGTATCAGATCCCGCTGCGCGGGCCACTCGGCGCTGCGCATGAACTCGTCGTCTCGTTGTTTCGCCTGGCTCGGCTTGGTGACCAGCATTCCCAAGCCGAATGCCGCCAGGCACAAGGCGGCTAGGGACGGGAGTGTCCACATGCTCTCCCAAGAGGCACCCATCGTGGCCATCGTCGCGATCACGGTGCCTACAGCAGCGATGAAGGAGGCTGCTCCTATGACCCGCGTCCGCATATTCACCTCTTGGCCGTTGCCCCTGGAGGTGTTAGCTCCTCGCGCCTCACACTGGCGATGATGGCCTCGGTCTGGACTCTAACCTCGTCCAGAGCTGTTCGGATGGCTTTGCGGTGCGTGGCCCACTCGTCACGGAAGCGGTCGCCGGCAGGCCCTGCCCAAATACTGACGGCACATGTGGCATCCACCGCCTGAAGGGTTCGTTGAAGTTGATCGGCGGCCTCCACGACCCGGCGCATGTCCGCTTGGCACTCGCTCAATCGGTCAGGCACGGCTTGCCTCCAGATCGTTTGGGGAGGAGAGCATCCCAGCAAGGTGCCGTGACAAGGTCACGGCGCTTACCGATCTGGCTGTTACTCCGCTTGGCGCGTGAGGGCTGTCCACCACCACCGCCCAAACCGCCCGGTCCGTGGCGTATGTCATCATCATGGGGCCGGGCGGATCGCTCAGAAGAACTACCTCACCGACGACACGGGCGTTGTCGATCGCCGCTCCGAGCGCGCCTACGTGGGCTCGATCCAATGCCGTGGGATCTAGGGAATGATTCTCGCCGTCCCGGTCGGCCACGCCGAAGGGATCCAGAAGCGACTGAACAAGGTTCACCGCATCCTGCACCTTGCCGGCCAGCGTGAACAGGTGCATGCCTCCTGCGGTTATACGCTCCACAAGCAAGAGGTCGGCGGCGTGTACGTGCACGTAGCCATAAGCTGTTCCACCCGCACTATGCTGCTTGATGGCAAGCGCGCGATCAGCGGTGCGGCGGAGAGTGAGCGCGAGGTCGATCTCTAATCGAATCTGCATGTCGATATGCGCCTCTGACGCTCCTTGCAGAACCGTTTCTAGTTCTTCGATATTGCGGATCTCCACGGCTTCACGGGACACCAGCGAGCGAAGAGCCGTGGCCAGCGCCCATTCACGTTGCTCGGCACCCATGGTATACAGGTGAGGCTTCGGGATGAGCGTCTCTTCTGGGTCGAGGACGGCCAATTCCTCGTCGGTTAATCGGGCCAGCGACTGCGTTCCGCCCTCTGCTAGCGCCTCACTTATCTGAGTTCGGAACTTGGCCAACTCCATGTCGAGTTGCACTCCCACAGCCGATCAACTCCCATCAGCGAAGATCAGCTCTTCGGACTATCCGCAGGCCAGCGATGTCCAGGTGGTCAATGTCGCCATCAAAGAGGAACAGCACCGGCGTGATCGCGATGTAGAAGAAACCCCACAGCCAGCGATGGACCGCCTGCCCGAACTGGGGCTTCCCAAAGTCGTTCGTGCGAATGAGACGAAGCCCGCTGATGAGTTTGCCGATGCTTCCACCGGCCAAGACCGTCAAGACCACGTGGTTACAGAACGATACGAGCAGCAACGCGGGGATGGCGGCTACCCAATAGTTGATGAGCAGACCGAAGGCTCCGCCTACTACAGCCCCGGCGCCAAGAGACAACAGGCCATCCGTCCAGATGGGGAGGATGCGTCGGTTGCTACTCGCCAGAGGTGGAACTTTCGTGGGCGCCATGATACCTCCCGTACCTACTCACCAGAACTTGAGCTTTTCAACGAAGCTTTTCGTGCCTTGCCAGGCTTTTCCAACTCCCGTCTTGATGTCATCACCCCATGTGTCCCACACCCAACTTCCTAGGAAATACGCACCTGCCACGCCGAGTGCTGCCCATCCGACAACGGGCACGGCAGCTGCGACGGCAGCTGACGCGCCCAGCGCCGTGGCGATCCCCGCACCGCCCATGACCGCGATCGCGCCGCCGGCTTGCACCGCGCCCATTCCGCGGTCTACCCAGCCCTGAGCACCATCGTGCGTCGGTGCAACTGCTTCTTTGACGCCGGAGACGACGGCCAGCGGCAGGGTTGCACGGGCGATCGCTCCGGTACCGGGAGAGTTCTTGAGTATGAGGTCCGCCCCGGGAATACGCAATCTCCTCATGACAGCGGAGATCGATTGCATGTACTTCCACGGCTGCTTGTAGAGGTCTTGAATCTTGCGCGCTTTGAGCGTCTCCCCGATCAGATCAGCTAGCTTCCGATTTCCGGGCAGGGCACCCATGTAGCGGCGGATGTCATAGACAGCACGCGCCGCTGCGACATTCCGCCCTTGAGCCCACCGTTTCTGCAGTTGGACTGCAGCTTCCACACCGCTTGTGATCGAAAGTACCTTGAGCGGCTTCTTCACGTAGTTGGATGTCTCCGTGTACTTCGCCCACAGATCGAGAGCGCCGGTCATGCCGCCGAACAGCAGGACGCCTTCCGGGTCTTGTTCTAATAGCCCGGCCCGACGTCGAATATCCTTGGCCTGATCTTGGGCCCATGAAGCACGCGCCTGGAAAGAGGACAGACGACTCGTATCGCCGTTCCAGCGATCAAGAAGCTGCCGCATCAACGCACCTTGGACAACAAGTGCACCACCCGCGACCTCGGCGGCTGCCGCGAGGCCACGAGCCTGATCCGGTTTCATTCCGACAATGCTCATCACATCGAGCGTAGAGCCATGACCGGTTCGATGCACGGAATCATAAATCTGCGGTATGTCCTTCGGGCGGCTTCCAGCACGCCTCCCCAGGGCTACGGCGTCGGCCATCGCTACATCTACCTGGACTTTCGCCAGCCACAACTAAGCGGGGCTTGAGAGCAGGAAGCGATGGCTGTGCCGATTGGGCATGGGATTGAACCTTTCCGTACGGAGGCTTCTTGACCTGTGAACGGCGTCCTCCGGCAGAAGGACGCCGTTCAGTAAACCTCTGCTTCTCACGCCAGGGCATCGGAGATTCAGCACTTGGCGGCTGGGTCTTGGCCGACGATGCACTTGGCGTAGACACGCAGCAGAACGTCCACGCTGTGGCCGGCCCACTCGGCG
>NZ_JBSFGJ010000225.1:0-15268 GCF_053596515.1 Nonomuraea sp. NPDC001684 | reverse complement strand
GCCCGGCGAGGACCACGGCGTGCTCGGCCGGCCGGAGGCGCTGCTGCCGACGCTGACGGACTTCCTGTCCTGAGCGGGTCCATCCAGAAAGAACCGATCCTGAGCGGGTCCGTCCGGAAACGAACCGATCCTGAGCGGGATCATCCGCTTCCGGGGGGCTTGCCGAGGGCGTCGCGGAGCTCCGCCGCCGCCTCCGGGGTCAGCAGGGGGTGGGAGTAGAGGTCGAGCAGGGTGAGCGCGAGCAGGTAGGCGCCCTCGGGGCTGAACACGTCCACGCCGAGGCCGCGGGAGACGTGCTTGTGCAGCACGCCGACCGACAGCGACATGGCCGTGGACACGGTCGCGCGCGCCCTGCGCCCGGCGAACGGCTCGTCGGTGCGGGTCTCGTCGAGCTCCGCCAGCCACCGCTCGCTCAGCTCGGCGATGCCGTCGAACAGCGGCGCGGCCCAGCCCTCGGCCAGCGCCCGCGCCACGTACAGCCGGTAGGGCGCCAGCGCGTCGAGCGCCGCGGCCACGGGGTTGCGCCCGGCGGGCACGGCGCCGGCGCGGACGTCGTCGTCGATCCGCCGGACGAGCCTGATCAGGTGTTCGTCGCACGCCTCGCGCAACGCCTGCTTGGAACCGTAATGGTGGCGCAGCAGCCCCGGGGACACCCCGGCGGTCCCGGCGATGGCGCGGGTCGTGGCCCCCTCGAAGCCGTGCTCGCCGAAGTGCAGCAGCGCCGCCTCCCTGATGCGGGCGCGCGCGGTGAGGTCTTCGGGCTCGGTCATGCGGTACGGCTCCCGTCCGGACGTGCGGATCGTGACGACCCTACACGCGGGCGCACGAAGCGGACGGCGATAAGGTGCCCTGCATGCCGGATTCAGCGCTCGTGACCGCGGACGACCTCGACCAGGCCGTCGCCCTCGCCGTCGACACACTGCGGGACGCGCCGCCGCAGGCGTGGGAGGCGAAGGCGGGCTCACTGGAGTGGACCTGCTGGGAGACCGTCGAGCACCTCGCCGACGACCTGTTCGCCTACGCCGCCCAGCTCGGGCTCAGCGTGCCGCCACTGGACACGTACGTGCCGTTCGCGCTGGAGCGGCGCAGGCCCGGCGGCCCCAACAACACCATCCACGCCGACCGCGCGGCCGGGCCCACCGGGCTGCTGCAGGTGCTCCAGGCCTGCGGCGCGCTGCTGTCGGCCATGGTCCGCACCGCGCCGCCGCAGGCGCGCGGTCATCACATCTTCGGCATGGCGGACGCGTCGGCGACCGCCGCGATGGGCCTGGTGGAAACGCTCGTGCATATGCACGACGTGTCCGAGGGGCTGGGGCTGGCCTGGGAGCCGCCCGCCGGCCTGTGCTCGCGGGTGCTGGCCCGCCTGTTCCCCGACGCCCCCGTGGACACCGCCCCCTGGGCCACGCTGCTGTGGGCGACCGGCCGCGGCGAGCTGCCCGGACGGCCGCGTCAGACCCGGTGGCGCTGGTACAACGAACCCCGCTGATCAGACGGGGGATCAGACCGGGTGCTCAGACGATCAGGTCGTCGAACTCGCCGTCCTTGGCCCCCAGGACGAACGCGCTGATCTCGGCCTGCGTGTAGACCAGCGCCGGGCCGTCGGGGAACCGGGAGTTGCGCATGGCGATCTCACCCGTGGGCAGGCCCGCGACCTCGACGCAGTTGCCGTTGGGATTGCTTCGCCTGCTCTTGCGCCACACGACGGGGAGGTGACCGGCGGGCGTTCCGTTCCGGAACTCGTGCATGGGGGAAGCTCCTAGCGATCTTACGGATGCACGTGCATCCGCGTTTGCGCTGACCATACGACAGCACGACAGACTCCATATACCGGATGACCAAAAATCCGACTATGGAGTGGATCACAGGAGTTTCAGCAGCTCATCCGGAAATGAGCTGTTCCAGAAAGCGCCGGGTCTGCTTCGGCTCCAGGGCCTGAATGCTCAGCCGGTCCATGACCTCCATGTAGTGGTCGGAGTCGGCCGGCTTGTCCAGATAGAGGGCGCTGGTGAGCTGCTCCATGTAGACCACGTCGGGCAGCTCGCGCTCGGGGAAACGCAGGATGCTGAACGAACCGCCGGCCGCCGCGTGCCCGCCGCTCTCGAACGGCATCACCTGGACGGTGACGTTGCGCTCCTCCGTGGCGTCGAGCAGGTGGCGGATCTGCTCCCGCATGACGCCGGCCCCGCCGAGCCCCCGCCGCAGGACGGCCTCGTCGATCACGGCCCACAGCTTGAGCCCGCTCTCCAGGCGCTTCTGCCGGGTGGTGCGCAGGGTGACGCGGCGGTCGAGCTCGGGGTCGAGCGCCTTCTCGTTGCCGAGCCGGATCACGGCCTTGGCGTACGCGGGCGTCTGCAGCAGGCCGGGGACGAACTGGTTCTCGAACGTGCGGATGGCCGAGGCGGCCCCCTCCAGCCCGATGTAGACCTCGAACCAGCCGGGCAGCAGGTCGCCGTACTTGTGCCACCAGCCCGGCGCGTTGGCCTGCCGGGCCAGGGCGAGCAGCGGCTCACGGTCGTCCGGGGCGGTGACGCCGTAGAGGGTGAGCAGGTCGGCGACGTCCCGTTGTTTGAAACTCACCTGACCGAGCTCAAGTCGGCTGATCTTCGCATGAGATGCGCGAATGGAGTATCCGGCATCCTCCCGGGAGATCCCCTTCTCGGTACGGAGCCTGCGCAGTTGCGTACCCAGCAGGATCCGCAGCACCGTCGGGCTTCCCGGCGTGTAGCTGAGAAGCTTTCCCTCCGCGCTCTGTGCGCTCACTCGACCGCTCCTAGATCATCTGCACGTGCAGATGGTATTCGCATCGGTAAAACACGAAAAGTCTTGCATCACTACGCACACCCCGTAAAGATGGGCACTGGATCACCAGACCGCGCTTCGGGGGCCAGAATGACGACTTTCGACGCTCGGCCGCAAGCCGCCATCGGTTCCGGGCCACCAGGGTGGCTCGCCACCATTCTGGTGGATGGGCGTGCCGAAGAGTGCGACGCGGTGTTCCCCTTCCACGAGCGCACCGCGTTGGAACCGGCCTGCGTCGCGACGGCCCGGAGGTTCGTGGACCAGACGCTCACCTCGTGGGCCGCCGCCGACCTCGCCTACGACGTGCAACTGGTGGTCTCCGAGCTGGTCACGAACGCGATGCGGCACGGCGGCGGAGCCGTGCAGCTCCGGCTGCTCTTCCGCCGGCCCGAGCTGGCCTGCGTGGTGACCGACCACAGCCAGACCGTCCCGGTGGCGGCGCCGGCCGACGTGTTCGCCGAGTTCGGGCGCGGGCTTCGGCTGGTCGACGCGCTCTGCAGCGCGTGGGGCTGGTTCGCCCCCGGCGGCTCGCGGAAGCTGGTCTGGGCGGTCCTGTCCGCATAGACACCGGTACGAGCGGCGCCGTCCGGTGAAGGTCACCGCTGCTCCAGGAGGTCGAGCACGTCGTCGTCGGTGAGCTGGTCGAAGTGCTCGTACCACTGGCCGACCGCCCTGAAGTCGACCGGGGTCAGCAGCACCACCACCTCGTCGGCCTCCGCACGCATCATCTCGACGGTCTCCGCGGCGCCGACCGGCACGGCCAGCGTCACCCTGGCGGGGCGGGCCGCGGCCACCGCGCGCAGGGCGGCCCGTGCCGTCCCGCCCGTGGCCAGGCCGTCGTCCACGACGATCACCTCACGTCCGGCCAGCGGCGGCAGCGGCCGGTCGCCCCGGTAGACCCGCACCCGCCTGGCCAGCTCGTGCCGCTCCCGCTCGACCACGTCGGCCAGGTCCTCGGGCGTCAGGCCCAGCCGGTCGAGCATCGTCAGGTCGAACACCGGCTCGCCGCCCTCGGCGATCGCCCCCACGCCCAGCTCGGGAGCGGGCGGGTAGCCGATCTTCCGGGTGACGAGCACGTCCAGCTCGCCGCCGAGCCGGCGGACGACCGGCACGGCCACGGCGACCCCGCCGCGCGGCAACGCCAGCACGACGGGGTCGCGCACCTCCGGCAGCCGCTCGGCCAGCAACGCCCCGGCCTCGGCCCGATCCGCGAACACCTGCATGACCTGTGCATACCCGCAGGACCGGCTCTACTCGCCTTCCTCCCGCACCGGCCAGGAGGAAGGCGAGAAAGCCGGCCGGAGACGGTCAGGGGCGGTAGCGGCTGGAGCGGCGCATCTCCTTGTGGATGATCTTCCACTTGTTCTGCTGCTCCTTGCGCAGCCGCGCATCCGTGCGGGACGCCATCCACGCGGCCTCGCGCTGCAGCTTGCGCCAGCTCTGCAGCCGGCGTTCGGGCAGCTCGCCGTTCTCCATGGCGTCCAGGACGGCGCAGCCCGGCTCGCTCACGTGCCCGCAGTCGGCGAAGCGGCACCGCTCGGCCAGCTGCTCGATGTCGGCGAAGACGAGGTCGACGCCCTCGCCGATGTCGTAGAGGCCGATCCGGCGGATGCCCGGGGTGTCGATGATCAGGCCGCCGCCGGGCAGCGGGATCAGCTCCCGGTGGACGGTGGTGTGCCGCCCGCGCCCGTCGGCCGCGCGCACTTGCTGGGTGTCCATCACGCCGGTCTCGGCCAGCGCGTTGACCAGGGTGGACTTGCCCGCGCCGGAAGGCCCGAGCACGACCGCCGTACGGGAGCCGTGCAGGTAGCTCGCGGCCAGCGAGACCCCCTCCCCCAGCACCGAGGAGACGGCGTGCACGTCGACGCCCGGCGCGGCGGCGCGCACGTCGGCCATCAGCTCGTCGAGGCCCGCCTCGAACAGGTCGGACTTGGTCACCAGCACGACGGGCGTGCCGCCGGACTCCCAGGCCAGCGCCACCAGGCGCTCGATGCGGCCGAGGTCGGCGAAATCGGTCGAGTGCATGGACGGCTCGGCCACGAAGACGACGTCGACGTTGGCCGCGAGCACCTGGCCCTGGCCGTCGCCGGACAGGCCGCCGGTCGAGTGGCGGCTCACGCCGCCCCGGATGAACGCGGTGGTCCTGGAGAGCACCTGGTCGAGCTCGTACCGGCCTTCGGGCAGCCATCTGAGCGCGACCCAGTCGCCGACGCACGGCAGGGCCACCGGGTCGTCGGCGGAGGAACGGCGCACGCGGGCGCCGTAGCGGACGTGGTGCTGACCGTCGGCGGCGATCACCTCGGCGGCGCCGCGGTCGACGCGGGCCACCCGCGCCGGGACGGTGTCAGCAGGGAGCTCGGCGGCGCGCAGATCGGTCCAGCCGAGCAGGGAAAGGTCGTAAGACAAGACGGTGAAACCTTTGATCGAGAAGGAACGGGCAGCTCAGACGAGGGCCCGGAGGTAGACGGACGACAGGCGGAACAGAACGACCCGCATAGCCCTCACCTCCTCGATCGGTTACGAAGGCGACTCTAACCACCCTGTCCCGGCAGATGCAATCGCATTATGTTCGGCGATCCGTTGAACCCCGCCAGGGCGGCCGAGCGTACTCCCTCCCGACGGACGCGAGAAAGGGGAATGATGCGGATCAGCACGTATCCCCCGCCCTCGGCCGAGGGGACGGCCCCGGTGGGCAAGCCGCGCCTACGCCATCTGATGCGGCGGGTGCGACCGGACGACGAGGTGGTCGTGTCCGCGCTCTACCGGGAGTACCACCGGCCGCTGCTGGCCTTCGTGGTACGGCTGACGGCGGGCGACCGGCAGTGGGCGGAAGACGTGGTGCAGGAGACGATGATCCGGGCCTGGCGCAGCGCGGAGCGGCTGGACCCCGACTCGGTCTCGCTCATGCCCTGGCTCGCCACGGTGGCCAGACGCATCGTGATCGACGACCGGCGGCGCAGGGAGGCGCGCCCGCCGGAATCCGGCGACGGGGCGCTGGACAGCGTGCCGGTGCCGGACGAGCTGGAGGGGCTGCTGCGCCAGGTGGTCGTGTCGGAGGCGCTGAAGGCGTTGTCACCGGCGCACCGCGAGATCCTGAACGAGACGATCCTGCGGGACCGGTCGGTCAACGACGCCGCCGCCGCGCTCGGCATCCCGGTGGGCACCGTGAAGTCGCGGGTCTACTACGCGGTCCGCGCGCTGCGGGTCGCGCTGGAGGAGCGGGGGGTGACGGCGTGACCTCGCAAGTCGAGCACACCGACGTGGGCGCCTACGCCCTCGGCCTGCTGGAGGAGGACGACCGGCTGGCCTTCGAGTCCCACCTGCGCACCTGCCCCTCCTGCCGCTTCGAGCTGTCGGACCTGGTGGGGGTCGCGAGCGTGCTGCACGGCATCGGCCCTCTGGAGGACGCCGGCCCTCCTCCCCGTGAGGGGCAGGCCGGCGTGGTCGACCTGCTCCTGCGCAAGAAGGCGGCCGACCGGCGGGCCCGCAGGGGAACGTTCCTGCTCGGGATGGCCGCGGCGGTCGCCCTGGTGGCCGGCGGGCTGACCGTCGGCACGCAGCTCACCGGCGGCGGCGACCCGCCGCAGGCGATGGCGGGACGCGCCGACCACATGGGCCCGGCCGAGCAGTTCTACGCCGACGGCACGCCGATCGCGGGCAAGGGCGTCGGCGGGGTGTCGGGCGGGCTGGTGGTGGAGTCGAAGGGCTGGGGCACGCACGCCGCGCTCAAGCTGTCGGGGGTGAAGGGGCCGCTGGAGTGCGAGCTGGTGTCGGTGGGCAAGTCGGGCGAGCGGCGGGTGATGACCGGATGGTCGGTGCCGGCGCCGGGTTACGGCGTGCCGGGCTCGCCGGCCCCGCTCTACATGCACGGCGGCAGCGCGACGCCGCTGGCGGAGATCGACCGCTTCGAGGTGGTCACCAGGACGGGCACGACCCTGCTCACCGTCAGGACCTGAGGGTCGCGGACCCGCGCGAGGCCCTTCCGCCGCGGGCGGGAGGGCCTCGCCGCGTTCAGGCGGACGCGCGGTCGGCGGTGACGACGGCGTCGAGCAGGCCGGGGAACGCCTGGTCGAACTCGGCCCTGCGCAGGGTGTTCAGGCGGGAGGTGCCGGCGTAGTGCTGCCGGATGAGGCCGGCCTCGCGCAGCACCCGGAAGTGGTGGGTGGCGGTGGACTTGCTCACCGAGATGTCGAACCCGCCGCAGCTGATGTCGTCGGCGGCGGTGGCGAGCTGGGTGACGATGCTGCGCCGGACCGGGTCGACGAGGGCTTCGAGAACCCGTTGCAGGGTGACTTCGCGCAGGTCGGGGTGGTCCGGGGTGCGGTCGGCGTCCATGGGTCCATAGTACGACATCCATCGAAGTTTGACGGCGGTCGTACTTCAGCGGTTGAATGGCGGCCTCTGACGCGGAAGGACGATGTGATGACCAGGACGGTGCTGTTCCACGAGCTCGGCGGGCCCGAGGTGCTGGAGCTGGCGGACGTGGCGGCCGGCGAGCCGGGGCCCGGCGAGGTGCGGATCCGGGTGGACGCGATCGGCCTCAACCGGGCCGAGGCGCTGTTCCGCAGCGGCCACTACATCGAGCCCGTACGGAGTTTCCCCGCCCGGCTGGGCACCGAGGCCGCCGGGGTGGTCGAGGCGGTGGGCGCTGGCGTCACCGGGTTGCGGGCCGGGCAGCCGGTGAGCACGGTGCCGGCGTTCTCGCAGAACGACTACGGCGTGTACGCCGGGCGGGCGGTCGTGCCGGCGGCTGCGGTGCTGCCCCGTCCGGAGGGGGTGGACCCGGTGGAGGGCGCGGCCGTGTGGATGCCGTACGTGACGGCCTACGGCGCGCTGGTGGAGGTGGGCGGGATGCGTCCTGGGGACACGGTGGTGCTGAACGCCGCCTCCAGCAGCGTGGGCCTGGCCGCCATCCGGGTCGCCGACCGCATGGGCGCCACGCCGATCGCGCTCACCCGCACCGCGGCCAAGAAGGAGGCCCTGCTGAAGGAGGGCGCGGCCGAGGTGATCGTCACCGGGGAGGAGGACGTGACCGAGCGGGTGCTGGCGGCCACGGGCGGGCGCGGCGCGGAGTTCGTCTTCGACGCCGTGGCCGGGCCGGGCGTGACGGACCTGGCCAGGGTGGTCGCCCCCGAGGGGCTGCTGCTGGTGTACGGCGCGCTGAGCGGCGAGCCGACGCCCTATCCGGGGATCGACCTCGGCATGCCGGCGCTGAACATGCGGACGTACACGATGCACGAGACGACGCGGGTGCCCGAGCGGCTGCGGCGGGCGGCGGCGTTCGTGGCGTCGGGGCTGCGCTCGGGGGCCTTCCGGGCGGTGGTGGACCGCACGTTCGACCTGGAGGAGATCGTGCGGGCCCACCGGCGCCTGGAGTCGAACGCGCAGTTCGGCAAGATCGTGGTGACGGTCCGGCACTGACCGTCCGGCCGCCCGCCGCGAGGGGCGGGACGGGCCGGACGGGCGGGCCGCCGGATCAGGACAGGCCGGGGGCCGGGAACTGGGCGGTCAGCTCGCTGACCTCGTGGTGGACGCGGGTGATGACGTCCTCGGCGTCGCCCTTGGCCAGGGCCGTGACGACCTCGTCCATCCAGGCGCCGATCTGCCGCATCTCGGCCTCGCCCATGCCGCGCGAGGTGACCGACGGGGTGCCGATGCGGATGCCCGACGGGTCGAACGGCTTGCGGGTGTCGAACGGCACCGCGTTGTAGTTGGTCTCCAGACCGGCCCGGTCGAGCGCCTGGGCGGCGGGCTTGCCGCCGATGCCCTTGGGCGTCAGGTCGAGCAGGATCAGGTGGTTGTCGGTGCCGCCGGAGACCAGGTCGAAGCCCCGGCTGGACAGCTCCTCGGCCAGCGCCTTGGCGTTGGCGACGACCTGGTGGGCGTAGTCGCGGAAGGACGGCTGAGCGGCCTCGTGCAGCGCGACGGCGATGGCGGCGGTGGTGTGGTTGTGGGGGCCGCCCTGGAGGCCGGGGAAGACGGCCTTGTTGAGCGCGGTGGCGTGCTCGTCGCTGGTGGCCATGAGCATGGCGCCGCGCGGGCCACGCAGCGTCTTGTGGGTGGTCGTGGAGATCACGTCGGCGTGACCCACCGGGGACGGGTGGGCGCCGCCCGCGACCAGGCCGGCGATGTGCGCGATGTCGGCCGCGAGCACGGCGCCGACCTCGCGGGCGATGGAGGCGAAGCCCTCGAAGTCGATCGTGCGCGGGATCGCGGTGCCGCCGCAGAAGATCAGCTTCGGCCGGTGCTCCAGGGCCAGCTCGCGGACCTCGTCGAGGTCGACGCGGCCGGTGTCGCGGCGCACGCCGTAACGGACCGGGTTGAACCACTTGCCGGTGGCCGAGACCGACCAGCCGTGGGTCAGGTGGCCGCCGAAGGGCAGGCCCATGCCGAGCACGGTGTCGCCGGGCTGCAGGAAGGCCAAGTAGACGGCCAGGTTGGCGGGCGAGCCCGAGTACGGCTGGACGTTGGCGTGATTGACGCCGAACACGGCCTTGGCCCGCTCGATCGCCAGCGTCTCGATCTGGTCGATGACCTGCTGGCCCTCGTAGTAGCGCTTGCCCGCGTAGCCCTCGGAGTACTTGTTGGTCAGGACCGTGCCGGTCGCTTCGAGCACGGCCTTGGACACGTAGTTCTCGGACGCGATCAGCTTGACGGTGTCGGCCTGGCGGCGCTCCTCCGCCTTGATGAGCTCGGCGAGCTGCGGGTCGGCGCTAGCAAGAGAACTCATGACTCCCCTGTCATCATTGACAATTGGCGAAGACCCAGGCGCTCGGCCTCCGCTCCCGGTTGATTCGCTCCCTGGTGGTCGATCCCACCGAATGCGCCAGTCGCGTCGCCCTAGACGATAGCGGATGCGCAACCGGCCGCTCGTCCCGCTACTTGGTCCGGCTCACACCCGGCCAGAGCCGGTCGACCTCGGCGTTGAGGATGGCTCCGATGAGCACGGCCAGGGCGGTGATGTACAGCCACAGCAGCAGCGCGATCGGGGCGGCCAGGGAGCCGTAGACCGACACCGGCGAGAACCAGGCCGCCAGCACCGCCCGCAGCACGGCGGCGCACACGATCCACAGGAACAGGGCCAGGATCGCGCCGGGCAGCTCCCGGTACCACTTGGTCCGCACCGGCACGCTGACGTGGTAGAGCACGGTCAGGAACAGCACCGAGCCGCTGATCACGACGGGCCAGTAGAGGATGTCGATGAGGATGCCGTACTCGCCGGGGAGGGCGTCCTTGAGCAGGGTGGGGCCGATGACCAGGATCGGCATGACGATGATGCCGATGATCAGGCCGACGACGTAGAGGCCGAACGACATCAGCCGGGTGCGGATGATGCCGCGCTCCTCCCCCAGCCCGTACGCGACCGAGATGAGGTCGACGTAGACGTAGAGCGCCCGCGAGCCCGACCACAGCGACAGCAGGAAGCCCAGCGAGATGATGGACACCTTGTTGGCGTCGTCCCTGAGCACGTCGGTGATGAGCGGGTTGATGACCTTCTTGACGGCGTCGTCGGTGAACAGCAGCCCGGCCTGCTCGATCACCCAGCTCTTGACCTCGGTGACGACGCCGCCGCCGAGCCAGGTGCCGAGCTTGCCCAGCACGCCGATCAGGCCCAGCACGAACGGCGGCAGCGACAGCAGCGCGAAGAACGCGGCCTCGCCGGCCAGGCCGGTGACCCGGTAGTTGACACCGGCGTTCGTGGCCGCGCGCACGATCGCCCACGACTTGGTGTCGAGCACCCAGTTCAGCCTGGCCCGGGCGTTCGAGGCGAGCCGCCTCCTGGACCGGGAAGGCGCATTGGTGGACGTCATGGCACCCAACGGTATTTCGCAGTGACTCTCCGGGACAGCTTACGTCCCGGCTCCTGCCCTAGTCGTTGTCCACGATGCGCGCGCCCAGCGGGAGGAGGGAGACGGGGATCAGCTTGAGGTTGGCGATGCCCATGGGGATGCCGATGATGGAGATGAACAGCGGGATCGAGGTGATGACGTGCCCGATCGCCAGCCAGATGCCCGCGACCACGCACCAGATGACGTTGCCGATGAGGGAGAAGACGCCGGCGTCGGGATCGCGCACGACCGTACGGCCGAACGGCCACAGAGCGTAGGCGGCGATCCTGAACGAGGCGATGCCGAACGGGATGGTGACGATGAGGATGCAGCAGATGATCCCGGCCACGGCGTAGCCGATCGCCAGCCAGATGCCGGCGAACACGAGCCAGATGACGTTCAGAATGGTCCGCATGCTCACAGCATGTCACCGGCCGTGCCGCCGACGTCATCCGGTACGACCCTGAACTTACCCTGACCTGGGCGGCCGCCCGCTCCCCGGCGGCCCGGCGAACGCCTGGGCGATCTCCAGCCAGGCGCGGGCGGGCTCGCCGGCCGGCTCCAGGGCGGTGTCCGACAGGTGCACGCGCTGGGTGACGAGCAGGCAGAAGTCGAGCATCGGGCCGCGCACGCCGGCGGGCGCGTCCGCGGGGCCGGCGGTCCACAGGTCGCCGCCGGGGGTGGTGAGCTCGACGCGTACCGGCCCGGCGGGCTCGGGCAGGCCGCGGGCGGCGAAGCTGTAGGGCCGGGCGCGGACGCCGAGCAGGGCCACGTGCCGCAGCCGTTCGGTGGGCTCCCGGGCGACGCCGAGCGCGTCGGCCACGTCCTGGCCGTGGGCCCAGGTCTCCATCAGGCGCGCGGTGACGAAGGACGCCCCCGACATCGCCGGCCCGAACCACGGCACCCGCACGCGCGCGCCGAGCGTCGCGAACGCCTCCAGCGACCGGGCGCGGGACGCGCGGAACCAGGCGTGCAGCTCCCCCGGCGGCAGGCCGCGCGCGGCCTGCGCGAGCTCGTCCACCGAGCCGGCCCGCGCGGCCAGGGCACGGAAGCCGTCGGGGTCGGTGACCGACACCACGGCGGCGTCGTCGAACCAGGCCAGGTGGCTCACCTGGTCGCGCACCGCCCAGCCCGCGGCGGGCGTGGGCGTCTCCCAGTCGGCGGGGCGCAGCGGCGCCAGCAGCGCCTCCAGGGAATCGCTCTCGGCCCGGAGGTCGGCCAGCAGTCCGGCCATGAGGTCCACGCGCGCCAGCCTAACCCGAACAACGTTCTGGGAGAATAATCGAAGACGTGATCTGCGAGAGCTGCAAGGACAAGCGTCACGACGACTGCCGCGGCGGCTCCTGGTGCGACTGCCAGCACCAGAGCGAGGAGCGGCCGCAGGAGTCGCCGCTCGACTGGCCGCGTCAGGGTTAGGGGCCCGCGGAGTCCAGACTCTGGACCCCATCTTGGACATCCGGGATCTCCGGAGTATCTTCAAGGTATGCCAGCGGACCCCATGCTCGTCGGTCGACGCCACGTCGACCTTCAGCGTGTCCGCAGTGCCATCTGTTGCGACGCCCGCTAACTCATCTTTCTTTACCGCAGAGCGCGTCGCATTCACCTGAACCCCTGCACTCGATGACGAGGCAGGAGGAACGCTGCGCGCGCCCACAAAACGAAGGACGCGCAATGAGCACCCCTGCCAGCCGGCATCACAAGCGCCCGCGCGGCGAGGGCCAATGGGCCCTCGGTTACCGGGAACCGCTGAACAAGAACGAAGAGAACAAGAAGAACGACGACGGGCTCAACGTCCGTCAGCGCATCATCGACGTCTACGCCAAGGGCGGCTTCGACTCGATCGACCCCGCCGACCTGCGCGGCCGGATGCGCTGGTACGGCCTCTACACCCAGCGCAAGCCCGGCATCGACGGCGGCAAGACCGCGATCCTGGAGCCGGAGGAGCTCGACGACCGCTACTTCATGCTCCGCGTGCGCATCGACGGCGGCCAGCTCGACCTGCGCCAGCTCCGCACGATCGCCGACATCGCCAACGAGTACGCGCGCGGCACGGCCGACCTCACCGACCGGCAGAACATCCAGCTCCACTGGATCGAGATCGAGTCGGTGCCCGACATCTGGGAGCGCCTGGAGGCCGTCGGCCTGTCCACCACCGAGGCGTGCGGCGACACCCCGCGGGTGATCCTGGGCTGCCCGCTGGCCGGCATCGACGCCGAGGAGGTGCTGGACGCCACCGACGACATCCAGTCGATCAACCGGCAGTTCATCGGCAACCCCGAGTACTCCAACCTGCCGCGCAAGTTCAAGAGCGCGCTGAGCGGCTGCCCGGCCCACTGCACGGTGCACGAGATCAACGACGTCGCCTTCGTCGGCGTCGTCAACGAGCACGGCGAGGCGGGCTACGACCTGTGGGTCGGCGGCGGCCTGTCCACCAACCCGATGCTGGCCAAGCGCCTCGGCGTCTTCGTCAGCCCCGACCGCGTCGACGACGTGTACGCGGGCGTGATCGGCATCTTCCGCGACTACGGCTACCGGCGGCTGCGGCACAGGGCCCGGCTGAAGTTCCTGGTCAACGACTGGGGCGTGGAGAAGTTCCGCGAGGTGCTGGAGACCGAGTACGTCAAGGAGAGCCTGCCCGACGGCCCGGCGCCCGCCCTGCCGCGCGGCAGCCGCCGCGACCACGTGGGCGTCCACCCGCAGAAGGACGGCAACTTCTACGTGGGCTTCGCGCCCAAGGTGGGCCGTCTCGACGGCGACAAGCTCCACGTGATCGCCGACATCGCCGAGCGGCACGGCTCCGGCCGGGTGCGCACCACCGTCGAGCAGAAGATGGTCGTCCTCGACGTCGCACCCGACCGGGTGGAGTCCATCGTGGCCGAGCTGGAGGCCAACGACCTGCAGGTCAACCCCTCCACGTTCCGCCGCCAGACGATGGCCTGCACCGGCATCGAGTACTGCAAGCTCGCCATCGTCGAGACCAAGGCCACCGCCGCGAACCTGATCGACGAGCTGGAGCGGCGGCTGCCCGACTTCGAGCAGCCGCTCACCATCAACGTCAACGGCTGCCCCAACTCCTGCGCCCGCATCCAGGTCGCCGACATCGGCCTGAAGGGCCAGCTCGTCGTGGACGAGAACGGCGACCAGGTCGAGGGCTACCAGATCCACCTGGGCGGCTCGCTCGGCGTGAACTCCGGCTTCGGTCGCAAGGTGCGCGGCCTGAAGACCACCGCCAAGGCCCTGCCCGACTACGTCGAGCGCGTGGTGAGCAACTACGACGCCCAGAAGAAGGAGGGCGAGTCCTTCGCCGACTGGGTGCAGCGCGCGGACGAGGCGGACCTGAAATGACCACGCGAGCGGTCCCCTTCCACTGCCCGTACTGCGGTGACGAGGACCTGGAGCCCTACGAGGGGGACGGCGGCTGGTACTGCCGCGCCTGCGCCCGCGCCTTCAAGCTGAAGTTTCTCGGAATCGGAGTGAAGATATGACGCTCGTCGACATCGAGGTGGGTTTGCGAGATCAGCGTGGCACGCTCGACCTGCAGGACATCGTCGAGTCCGCCGCCACGTTCCTTGAGGGCGCCCCGGCCCGGGAGATCATCCGGTGGGCCGCGGCGACGTTCGGCGACCGGTTGTGCCTGACGTCCTCCATGAGCGACGCCTTGCTCATCGACCTGGTGAGCCGCGTCAAACCGGGCGTGGACGTGCTGTTCATCGACACCGGCTACCACTTCGCCGAGACGATCGGCACCCGTGACGCCGTGCGGCAGGTCTATGACGTCAACGTGATCGACATCAAGCCGTCCAGGACGGTCCAGGAGCAGGACCGCGACCTCGGGCCGCGCCTGTTCGGCCGCAACCCCGACCTGTGCTGCTACCTGCGCAAGGTCGAGCCGCTCAACCGGGCGCTGGAGCCGTACCTGGCCTGGATCTCCGGCATCCGCCGGGACGAGTCGTCCAGCCGTACGGACACCAGGGTCGTCGAGTGGGACGCCAAGCGCCAGATGGTGAAGGTCAACCCGATCGCCGCCTGGACGCAGGAGGACGTCGACAACTACATCGCCGACAACGGCGTGCTGATCAATCCCCTGCACTACGACAACTACCCCTCGATCGGCTGCGCGCCGTGCACGCGCCAGGTCGCCGAGGGCGAGGACCCGCGCAGCGGCCGCTGGGCGGGGCTGGGGAAGGTCGAATGCGGCATTCACCTGTGATCCCCGGCAGGGGCCGCGTCCCGTTGGCAGACGGGCCGGCCCCCGGGCGCGTGCCACTGGTGGCGGTCGCGCACGGGTCGCGCGACCCGCGTGCCGCCGCCACCGTGGCCGCGCTGCTGGACCGGGTGCGCCTGGCGCGTCCTGACCTGCCGGTGCGGGTGGCCTACCTCGACCACTGCGCGCCCACGCTGGGTCAGGCGCTCGACGGGCTGAGCGAGGCCGTCGTGCTGCCGCTGCTGCTCACCGAGGCCTACCACAGCCGGGTCGACCTGCCCGCCGCGCTCAACGAGGCCCGCGCGCGCGATCCGCGCCTGCGGGTCCGCTACGGCACGACGCTCGGGCCGCACCCGCTGCTGCTGCCGGCGCTGGAGCGGCGGCTGGCGGAGGCGGGCGTGCCGGCCGGCGACCCGGAGACGGCGGTCGTGCTGGT
>NZ_JBSFGJ010000224.1:0-15374 GCF_053596515.1 Nonomuraea sp. NPDC001684 | reverse complement strand
TGGAGATGGCCCGCGCGCTGTACGACATGAAGGGCGACGACGGCAAGCGCCGCTACACCGTCCAGCAGATTGCCGGCCGCCTCGGCGTCAGCCGCGCCACCATCTACCGCCACCTCGACCCCGACAAGCCGGTGTCGGCGTAGGAGGAGCACGGTGCTGCCTCCATCACCCACTACCAGGCGCGAAACTGGAATACGCAGTGTCCCAACGAGAGACTCGACGGCTCTCGCGGTATGGCAACGCGGACACGGCCACCCGCCGGTCATGCGCCGCCAGTCACGCCGCCGCCGAGCAGCGCTTTGAGGTCGCTGTAGAACGCGGACCCCGGAGCGACCTGGAAGGGTACGAGGTTCAGCAGCACGCTCCTGGCGCCGCGGCGGTGCAGGCACACGTGGACGGGCGCCCGGCCGGGATAGGTGAGCAGGATCTGCTTCAGCTCCTGCACGACCCGCAGGTTCAGCTGTGCCTCCTGGATCGAGAGCACCACGGGTGGATAGGTGTCCGCCTGGGCGACGTCCAGGATCGCGATCTCCTCGCCGTAGACGCTCATCGTCTCGTCGCGGACGTTGATCCGGCCGCGGACGGAGATGACGCGATCCTCGGCCAGCATCTCGCCGTACAAGGTGTAGGTCTTGGGGAAGATGAGGCACTCCACGGAGGCGTCGTGGTCCTCGAGGGTGACGATCGCCCAGGGGTTGCCCTGTCTGGTGACCTTGCGTTGCAGGCCGGAGACGATGCCGCTGATTCGGGTCACGCCGTCCTGGCGTCCCGAGGCGAGCAGGTCGGCGATGGTGGTGTCGCGGTTGGCGGACAGAACGCCTTCCGCGCCGTCGAGCGGGTGGCTGGAGACGTAGAGGCCCAGCATTTCGCGTTCGAAGGCGAGCAGGGTGGCCTGGTCCCACTCGCCTTCGGGGATCGCGACCGAGAAGGCGCTGCTCTGGCCGGGCTCGCCGAACAACGAGTCCTGGCCGTGCGCCTCGTTCCTCTTGACGTCGACGACCGCGTCCACCGCGGTCTCGTGCACGGCGACCAGGGCTTTTCTGGGGTGGCCCAGGCTGTCGAAGGCGCCGGCCTTGGCCAGCGACTCGACGACCCGCTTGTTGCAGACGACCGCGGGGACCTTGGCGAGGAAGTCGTTGAAGTCGGTGTACGCGCCGTGGGCATCGCGGGTGGCGGCAATTGCCTCGACGACGCCCGCTCCGATGTTCCGCACCGCGCCCAGGCCGAAGCGGATCTCGGATCTGACGGGGGTGAAGTCCAGGCGGCTGGCGTTGACGTCGGGAGGAAGCACCTTGATGCCCAGTCGCCGGCAGTCCGACAGGTAGATGGCCATCTTGTCCTTGTCGTCGCCGACAGAGGTGAGCAGCGCGGCCAGGTACTCGCAGGGGTGGTTGGCCTTGAGGTAGGCCGTCCAGTAGGAGACGAGGCCGTAGCCGGCGGTGTGGGACTTGTTGAAGCCATAGCCGCTGAAGGGGACGAGGACGTCCCATACTGCCTTGACGGCCTCCTCGGAGAAGCCGCGCCCGCGCATGCCCGCCGAGAAGCGGTCCCATTCGGCGTCCAGGACCTCCTTCTTCTTCTTGCCCATGGCCCGGCGCAGCATGTCGGCGGCGCCGAGGGAGTAGCTGGCGAGCTGCTGGGCGATGGCCATCACCTGCTCCTGGAAGACCACCAGGTGGTAGGTGTCGCCGAGGATGGGTTCCAGCGCCTCCTCCAGTTCGGGGTGAATGGGCTCGACCGGTTGCCTGCCGGTCTTGCGCAGGGCGTAGTTGGTGTGGGCGTTCATTTCCATCGGGCCGGGCCGGTACAGCGCGTTCACCGCGGCGATGTCGGTGAACGTGGTCGGCTGCATCAGCTTCAGCAGCACTCGCATGCCGCCGCTGTCCAGTTGGAAGACGCCCAGCGTGTCGCCGCGCGCCAGCAGCTCGTATGTCGCGGCGTCGTCGAGCGGGATCTCCAGGACGTCGATGGCGATGCCCTTGTTGGCGCGGACGTTTGCGATGGCGTCGCCGATGACGGTGAGGTTGCGCAGGCCGAGGAAGTCCATCTTCAGCAGGCCCATGTCCTCGGCCTGGGTGAAGGGGAAGCCGGTGATGACAGGTCCGTTTGTCTTGGGCTTGACCAGGGGGATCACATCGATGAGCGGCTCGCTGGAGAGGATCACGCCGGCGGCGTGGATGCCGGTTCCACGGGTAAGGCCCTCGATGCCGGTGGCGGCGTCGATCACCCGTTTGACGTCGGGGTCCTGCTCGTACATCTGACGCAGCTCGGCCGCCTCGCCGTAGCGGGGATGGCCGGTGTCGTGAATGGCTGCCAGCGGGATCTCCTTGCCTCCGTCCGCCGCGGGGAAGGCCTTGGTGATGCGGTCGCCCAGGGCGTACGGCAGGCCTAGCACCCGGCAGGAGTCCTTGATGGCGGCTTTGGCCTTGATGGTGCCGAACGTGACGATCTGGCAGACCCGGTCGTCGCCGTATTTGCGGGTGACGTAGTCAATCATTTCGTCCCGTCGGCGGTCGTCGAAGTCGAGGTCGACGTCCGGCATGGAGATGCGCTCGGGGTTGAGGAAGCGTTCGAAGATCAGCTTGTGTTCGATCGGGTCCAGCTGGGTGATGCCTGTGCAGTAGGCGACCATCGACCCGGTGGCGGAGCCGCGGCCGGGGCCCAGGCCGATGCCGTGCTCGCGGGCGTACCGGCAGATGTCGGCGACCACCAGGAAATAGCCGGGAAAGCCCATTGTGTCGATGACCGACAGCTCGTAGTCGATGCGGTCCAGCACCTCCTGCGACGGCCGGCCGCCGTAGCGGCGGCGCGCCCCCTCCAGAGTCTCCTTGCGCAACCAGCTCGACTCGCTGTCCCCTTCCGGTACGGGGAAGCGCGGTGTCAGGTCCCGATGCGCGAACACCTCCCCGTAGTCGCCGACCCGCTCGGCGACCAGCAGCGTGTTGTCGCAGGCGCCCGGCACCTCGGCGTCCCACAACGCGCGCATCTCCGCGGCGGACTTGACGTAATAGCCGCTGCCGCTGAACCGGAAGCGGTCGGTGTCGGCAAGCCGTTTGCCGGTGCCGACGCACAGCAACGCGTCGTGAGCCTGGGCCTGGCTCTCCGTAACGTAGTGGGAGTCGTTGGTGGCCAGCGGCGGCAGGTCCAGCTCCTTGCCGAGTCTGAGCAGGTCGTCGCGGACCCGGCGCTCGATGGCGAGGCCGTGGTCCATCAGCTCCAGGAAGTAGTTGTCCGGGCCGAAGATGTCGCGGTACCGGGCGGCGGCCTCGACGGCCCCGTCGTACTGGCCTAGCCGGAGCCGGGTCTGCACCTCGCCGGACGGGCAGCCGGTCGTGGCGATGATGCCCTGGCCGTGCTCGGCGAGCAATTGATCATCCATACGCGGATATTTCTGGACATGCCCTTCGAGCCAGGCCCGGGACTGCAGCCGGAAGAGATTACGCAGGCCCTGATCGCCGGCCGCCCACATCGTCATATGCGTGTACAGACCGCGCCCGGAGACGTCCCCACCCTCGCCGGTGTCGTCGTCGGAGCGGCGCAACGAGAGGTCGTCGCTGTAGTACACCGGCTTGCGATGGTGTCTGGAGGCGGGTGCGACGTACGCCTCGATGCCGATGATCGGCTTGATCCCCGTCTTGCGCGCCGTCTGGTAGAACTCGTACGCCCCATGCACGTTGCCGTGATCGCTTATCGCCACGGCCGGCATGCCAAGCCGCGCCACCTCCTCCATCAGCAGGCCGACCTTGGCGGCGCCGTCGAGCATGCTGTATTCGGTGTGCACGTGGAGGTGCACGAAGGATCCCACCAGAAACCACACCCCTTGGTTGTAGGCTCGGCCGCGAACGTGAGCATTCGACCCGAGAGCAGGCGTGGTTGTCCAACAATCGACACTCCGATAACTCACAACCAGAAGTTGTCATGCAGCCCCCGCTGGACCTAGATCTCGGCGCGGTTCGGGCCTTCGTGGCCCTCACCGAAGACCGGTACTTCAGCGAGGCCGCGGCCCGGCTGGCAATCAGTCAGCAGGCCGTCTCCAAACGCATCGCGAAGCTGGAGTCCGACCTCGGCGTCCGGCTGTTCTTCCGCACCCGTGCCGGGGCCGAGCTCACCGAGGACGGCAGGGCGTTCCTCCATCACGCGCGCTCCCTCGTCGGCCTCGCCGACCAGGCGGTCGACCTGTTGCGCTCCCGACGCCGCGCACTCCGGGTCGACGTCTTGGACACCCGGCTACGGACCGTCGACCTGCTCCGGGCGTTCCACCAGACCGTCGAGGACGTGGACATCGAGATCCTCACCTCGAACGGGCTCAGATCGGCACACGGTGCCCTCACCCACGGATCCATCGATGCGTTCTTCGGCCGCGTCAGGGGGACGCAGAACGAGGAGCTCCGGCACATCCCCGCGTACCTGGAACCAGTGCATCTCCTCGTCAGCCGCGACCACCCCCTCGCCAGTCGGCAGCACGTCGAGATGGAACGCCTGTCCGGATCTACCGTGTGGATGCCTGGCAACACCCCCAGCAGCGAGTGGGCTGACTTCTACAGCCTTCTTGGCAGCACGTTCGACATCCGGATCGACACCTCGGGGCCCGACTTCGGCTGGGAGTACTTCGTGGAGCGGATAGCCTCCGGTGAGCACATCGGTTTCGGCGGTGAAGGGCTGCGATTGCCGTGGCACCCCCACACCATGCAGCTCCCGCTCGTTGATCCAGCGCCCGTCTATCCGTGTTCGCTGCTGCATCACCGGCAGAACCACCACCCGGCGCTAACCCTGCTCACCCGCTTCATCGGGAGCAGCTTCCGGCCGTTCGACCCGGCACGCCAATGGCTGCCGGCCCCCGACCGCGCCGCCTTCGCCGTGGACCCTACCTGAACATCCGGCTGACCAGCGTGGAGAACGCTCGAAGGGCGCCGCGCTCATGACGCAGCACGAGCAGCTGCCCTGACTATTGCCCACCGCCCGGCTGCACGGCGCTCGCGCCGCCGAGGGACAGTCGCTTGGCAACATCGGGTCTGTCTAGATAACGGCTCTGGCCCGTAATCGGTGGTGGCGCTGGGTGATCCCTGCCAGGCTGTGCCGTGGTGAAGATCGACGATCTTACGGATGTCGTGTTCGCGGGACTGTCTGCCCTGGTCATCGAGGGCGTGGAGGACGAGGGCAACCGCGTCAGGGTGATGGCCCGCACGCGCGACGAGCCGATACCGTGCCCTGCGTGTGGGGTGCCGACCGGTCGCGTGCACGGCTACGCCAACCGGACGGTCGGGGACGTCCCGGTCGACGGGCGGCCGGTGATGGTGTCACTACAGGTCCGGCGTCTGCTCTGCCCAGCGCAGGGATGCCCTCGGCAGACGTTCCGGGAGCAGGTTCCTGGGCTGCTCGAGCGCTACCAGCGTCGGACAAGCAGGCTGACCGGCCAGTTGGGCGCGGTGGTGCAGGAGCTGGCCGGCCGGGCCGGTGCTCGGCTGTCGGAGGTCCTAGCCGTCACGATCTCCAGGTCCACAGCGCTGCGCCTGCTGATGCGGCTGCCGCTGCCATCGCTGCGGGTCCCGCGCGTGCTGGGGGTTGATGACGTCGCTCTCAAACGACGGCATCGATATGCCACCGTCCTGACCGACGCTGAGACCGGCGAGCGAATCGATGTCCTGCCCGGCCGCGGTGCTGATGCCCTGGAGGCATGGTTGCGATCGCACCCCGGGGTCGAGATTGTCTGCAGGGACGGGTCGGGTGCCTACGGGGAGGCGATTCGACGTGCTCTGCCGGATGCGGTGCAGGTCGGAGATCGGTGGCATCTGTGGGCGAATTTCTGCGACAAGACCCTCGCCGAGGTTCGCTCCCACAGCGCCTGCTGGGCCACGGTCAACCCGCCCCGCCCCGCCGGCGTCCACGAACGGACCACTCGCGAGCGCTGGGAGCAAATCCACGACCTACTGGGCAAGGGCGTCGGCCTACTGGAATGCGCTCGCCGCCTGAGCCTGTCGCTCAACACCGTCAAGCGCTACGCGCGCACCCGGCAGCCCGAGGCCCTACGTCGCGCACCGCGCTATCGGCCCACGCTTGTCGATCCCTACCGCGATCATCTGCGCGACCGGCGCGCCACCGATCCGGCCGTGCCCGTTCAGCAACTGTTCCGGGAGATCAAACAGCTCGGCTACACCGGCAGTCTCAATCTGCTCTACCGCCATATCACGCAAGGCCGAGCCGAAGGAGAACGGCCGTCACCACCCCGCGCCGCCTCGCACGTCTGCTGCTCACTCACCCCGACCGACTCCGTGATGGCGACACTCACCTGGTGCAAGAACTCACCGCCGCCTGTCCCGAGCTGATTGCCCTCGCCCGCCATGTCCGCGACTTCGCCGCGCTCCTGTCCCCAGCTGAAGGCAACGACGACAAGCTCACCGGATGGATCACCACCATCCGCGCCGCCGACCTGCCTCACCTGCACGGTTTCGCCAACGGCATCGAGCTTGACCGCGCCGCTGTGAACGCCGCCCTCACTCTTCCGCATCACAACGGCCGCACTGAAGGCGTCAACACCCGCACAAAGAGGATCATGCGCCAGATGCATGGTCGCGCCGGGTTCGATCTGTTGCGCCACCGCATCCTGCTGCCGTGACAGTCACTTACTGCCACCACCGATTACGGACCAGAGCCGTTGTTCTTACAGTCCCGCGCGCCGAGCAGGGGGTCGAAGGACGACAGGTCGGCGGGATCGAGCCGGCCGGAATAGGGTCGTAGCGGGAGTGGGGGACGGGGTTCTGGCCCCGGTAGCAGTGGAAGTTCTCTATTTCGCCGTAGCGGCCGTAGGTGCCGGGACGGAACTGCTCGGTCTTGCCGTCCAGCAGGTCGCCGGGGTTGAGCAGGGTACGGCGAACGTGTCCGCGAGCGTAGGAGTCCTGGACCAGGTGAAGCAGCGAGCCGATGGCCCGGCGACAATCAGCTGGTCAACCTTCAGATCACTCAGCTGCGCGGCGAGGTCGGTGCCATAGAAGGCGCTGTAGCGGCGCCTACTGATGATGGCTCGCGGGCGAGCGGCGCCGTCCAATGGGTCTACTGGGACTCCGGCACCGCTCACCTGCTGCCCGGGCTGCCGCGCCTGCCCGACGGCAGCGCGCGCACGCACGGACCGCTGTTCTTGGCCCAGCGTTGTCCCGTCCCCGCCCGTGTCGGGGCAGGCCGGCGACGAGTCGGGCGCGCCCCTATCGGCGGTGCACGTACAGGTAGACGGTGAAGAAGCCGTCCTCTTCGCACTTGTAGGTGCGGTAGACGCCGTTCTGCACACCGATCCTGCCGGTGCTGTCGCAGATGGCATAGGCGCGCTCGATGGGCCACCTGGTCCAGGAATCGATCGGACCTTCCCACCCGTCGGCGTGCGCGGCACTTCCTACGGCGAGCCCTCCGGCCACCGCGACGACGGCAGCGGCGACGGCGATGATCTTTCGCATGTCGGTTCCCCTTACTGTCGCTCTCCAAGAGCGACGCGCTTCACCCGTTCAGCTACTGAGAGTGTCATTTTCGTCACAAAGTTGCCTGGAATCGCCTCTGACGGTGCCGGGCGCTCACCGCACCTTTGCCGGAATGCCGCAGACATCGCCGAAAGTATCGACTACCTGCGCGAGCGGCCCTTGGAGCGGACGGGGCGTGCCGGTGCTCCAGGTCGAGGTCCTCGACGTTGAGGGCGAGGACCTCGGCGGCTCCGGCCGCGGCCGCGGCCAAGACCGCGAACATGGAACGGCCCTCCTTTGGAGGCCAGATCAAAGTTCTCCGTCAGCGACACCACGGTGATGCCGCAGTCGCGCAGCTCGTTGAACCGTGGTCAGCACGTGCCCCGCTGCGCGGCCCCACCGGTCGGACTTCCAGAACTTCAGGGTGGCGCCCGCCTTGGGCAGCGCCAGGAGCGCCTCCCATGCCTGGCGGGTGGGGCGGCATGGAGCCCGGTCAGGCCCAGGCGCTGTACCCGATGGCGTCCCGGTAGACGGTGGCGGGACATTCGAGCACCTCGCCGCCGGGCATGTGCAGGTTGAGCCGCCCGCCGTTGGTGGGCTTGCAGTGGGTGACGAAGACCGGCCCGGGATAGCGGACGCTCTCGGGCCGGATGCAGTCCACGTCGTACAGCCCCAGCGGGTTGCGGAAGCGGATGGCGCCGACGAATCCCGGATCGGTGCACTCACCGACCATGCGGGCCGCACCGGAGTCACCCGCCCGATCGGTCCGCACACCGTCAGCGGCGGCCGGAGCCGCCAAGACACCTGTGGCTAGCGCGGCGAAAACCGCCATGACTATGGTCGCGCGTAGGTGGGAACGCACATGAACCCCTCTCTCCATCCGCTGGCATCCAGCGGCTGAGCTTCCGGAACTATGACTGGTATCGGGGCCCGGTTGGGCGCCAATGCGAGTCAGCAAAGCCATGAAGCCGAGGTGTCCAACAGTGACTCGGACAGGCTCGTCCAGACTCGACCACCGGCCGGCCGGCCGGCCGCCAAATCGGCCGACCCGTCGCCCACCCCGAAGACAAGATCGAATACGCCCGGCTCCTCAAAGCCCAAGGCGACTCCCTCGGGAAGATCGCCGCCAAAACCGGCATTCCCAAGACCTCGCTGCACCGCTACCTCAAGGACTGACTCCACCCAGCCGTCCCGGAAAGGGCGTTTCTGAGACGGCCTTCATCGTGGGAGCCTGTGCGGCATGCGTCCTTCACGGGTCTGTGTCCGTGGTCTTCCCCTGCCCGCGCTGCTGATCGAGTCCATGTCCTCGGGAGCCTGGCCGGCCCAAGATGACACACGGCTGCGCGAGATCATGCCGTGGTTCGAAGATCCGCTGGATCTCCTTGCGGACGTGCGCGAGATACGCCGAGAGTCGGCGTCCCTTGACTGGATGACCGAGGACAGCGCCACTGCCGACCTCTTCCGGCAAGCCCGAGGCAGCCAAGCCGGTGATCTGGTCGAGCTTCCCTGGCTCGACGCCGATCTGGCCGTGCTGATCGGCGTCAACCGCAACCCCGGCGACGACGTCGCCCTCGCGCTGGACTACCGCACCGGCAGCGACGATCCGAGCGTCGTGGCCTCTGACTGGTGGACCGACCCGCACCGATGCGCCTGGAGGGTCGTCGCGCCCACGTTCTCGGCGTTCGCGGCCGCGCTGGGCATCGACGCGCGCCGCCGCTACTCCTACGTCGGCCCCGAAGAGATTCGCGTGCAGATCTGGTCGCAGGGCACTGGGCATCCGATCGCCTCGCCCACCGATCTCACTGAATGGCTCGCTCGGCACGACGGCAGCGACCGCGGGGAACCCTTCACGTTCGTGATCGACCACTTCACGATCCTGCGTCTGGCTCCGCAACGCAGCGAGCATGTCGTCTGTGCTGGCGGTGCCCCGGTGCAGAGCGCTGGCGAGATCACCTTCGAGCCGGACGGCGGCAGCTGGCGGGTGAGCGAGATCAGCAACCAGTCGACCGGCTACTGCCCCGAGCCGGAGTCCTACGCCGCGGTGCAGGCCGCCCTCGACACCGCAGGGCTCGATCATCCAGGTCGCTTCACCGTTCCGATCATCTTCCGGCTCTGCGAAAGCTGCGGCCAGCTCAACATCGTGAAAGACGACCACTACGTCTGCGCGATGTGCGACGAGCCGCTACCAGCCTCCTGGAACGCCGATGCCGCCGGCGAGCCCGCACCTCGGCCAAGGAAGGGGACATCTGTCGGAGACATCGTCTCGGGCACGGTCGTGGCGGACGAGCGGCCGCCGCACCCACCGCGGCGGACGCGATGAGCCCGGCCAGCGCTAACGCTGCCCGGGGTGCCCAGGGAGGTCTGGCCGGCACACCTCCATTGGAACGCTTCGCGGTGACGACCCGAGCGGGAATGCGCCCACTTGGCATGGGACGCTCAGGCCGAACCGGCAGAGCTGCAGCTACCTGCGGGATGTCCCGCCATCGCCCTGTGCCCGCTCGAGGGCCCGCTCGAGGCCGCCCCTCCAGACAGAGGGCGGCGCGTCCACGAGGACGACGTCGACGGCATTGACACCGACGGTGGCCTGCCCCTGCGGGTCGGTGTCCACGATGAGCGTGCGCTGCCTATGGTCTGCCAGGAAAGCCCTCAGATTGACCGCAGCCGTGGTGGAGGGCGGCAAGGGCCAGTCCGACCGCTCGTGGTGTGTCCATGAGAGCAGCGTACGCTTCGGCCGAAGTCGTGACGGATGAACCTGGCGATGTTGTCGTGGTCGACCTTCGGGTGCGCTTGGAGCATGATCTCCCGGGGCGGCGTACCACGCAGATCAGCTCCGGACCGGCTCAACCTTCGCCTCGCGAGCCGCTGATGTCCTCAGTGCGCGCCGACGCAGCCGCCGCCTGCCGCGACAAGAGCGAGGCCGACATCTGCGCCGAGCTGGCCAAGCGCCGCGTCCAGGCAGCCCGGGACGAGCAGGAGGCCGCCGAGCGGGATCAGCGCCGCGCGGAGCGGGAGGCTGACAGCAAGGTCGACGCGGCCAAGGAGGATGCCCGCGATCCCTGGGCTCAGGTGGCCGAGCATGAACGCGCCCGGGGCGCGGCCGAGCAGGCCCGCGACGACGCGCTGCGTGAGCGGGAGCAGGCCGAGGCAGAGCAGCACAGGATGGCCGCCGCGATGGAGGAGGCCCGGCGCGAGCTCGACCGGCTGCGCGCTGCGGCGGAAGAGCAGGCACGGCGCGCCGAGACCCTGCGGGCCGCGGCTGCCGAGGCCGACCTCGCCCGCGAGCGTGCCGAGCATGACAGCCGCCAGGCTCAGGCCCGGGCCGAGACCGCCGAAGGCCGCGCCGAGTCCGCTCGGCAGGAGGCGACCGACGCGCGCCTGGCCCTGGTCGCCGCCCAGGGGGAGGCCGTCACCGCTGCGCGGCTGCAGTCTCGCGCCGAGGACGAGCTGCGCCAGGCACGCACTGATCGTGATCTCCAGCGCGAGCGCGCCGTGGCCGCCGAACAGCAGGCCCGCGCCGCTCAGGCTGAACGCGAACGTGACGCCGAGCAGGTGCGGGGACTGCGTGAGTGGCTGGCCGCCGCGCAAGCTGCCGCCGGGCTGGTGCTTCCCGACCTGGCGACCTCAGTGGCGACCTGGGCGACGGCGTCCGCGGCGTGACGCTGCCTGAGACCGGCATCGCCGTCGCCCGGCAGCCGGACGGCGCCGTGGTGCTGCACCACGAAGACCAGCAGATCCGGCTGGGCGACGGCGAGCACGCCGCTGCTCACGCCCGCACCCTGGCCGCCGACCTGTTCGCCCTCTCCTCACGTACGTGACATGGAGGAAGAGAGCCTGATGGATACCATTGCATCGCTGTGGTCAGCCGGTGCAGCGCCGACGCTGAAGATACTGTCTCGAATTTCATGTGCCAGGCGTGAATGCCCGTTTCGTGGAGACGCTGCCAGCCATGGCCGAGGTGCTGTCATGTCACGGTTGGTTCCGCAGATCAGGCATCAGATCCTATTGTGAGCCTCACAGGCTAAAGGCAGCCCCCGGCCAGAACGAAACGAGGGTACGGCCGGCATCGGCGCGAGCCGTACCCTCTTCGTGTGTCAGGAGGTTACAGACGCGTAGGCCTTCGCCAGGTCGGTCCAGATCGTCCTGGCAGCTCCCTTGCCTTCCTGGTTGGTCACGACCATGAGGGTGACCCCTCTCGTCATGTCGGTGCCGCCCAGGGAGGTGAAACCGCCGTACAGCCCTGAGTGCCCCTGCCAGCTACGTCCGGAGACGCTGGTCGCCAGAGTGCCCATCCCGTAGGGCTCGCCGGCCTGGACCGACTGGGGCGTCACCTTGATCATCTGCGTGACTGTGGCAGGCAGCAGGAGCTGTTTCCTGGCATACAGCGCGTCGAGGAGCTTGGCGGCGCCGAGCGCGGTCCCGGCGAACATCCCGTCGCCGAACGGCATGCCGTACACGTCGGTGGGGATGCCGGTGGCCCCGTAGCGGGTGAAGTAGTCGATGGTCTTGCCGTTGTAGACGGTGTATCCGTGGGCGAAGCGCAGGAACGCGCTGTCGGATCGCTCAGCGGTCAACTCCGTGCTGGTCGCCCCCGTCTGCTGGACGAACGTGCGGATGCCGCTTGCCAGTGCGGCGTCGCCGCCGGACACCCTGCTGAGCAGGTGGGCGATGATGATGAATCCGGTGTTGGAGTACTCCCACTTCGTGCCCGGGGCCACTGGCGCGTGGATTCCCGGTGCCAGCATGGACCAGGTGTAGGGCCGGTTCGGGTCGTAGTGGTCGCCGGGCAGGAACAGGTCGGCGGTCTCGGGGGCGCTGTAGATGTCCGGGTAGCCCGCGGTGTGCTGGAGCAGCATTCGTAGGGTGACCGTGGTGGAGCCGGGGACGTCGTTGCCGAGGTAGGTCGAGATTGGGCTGTCCAGGGACAGCGTGCCGGTTTCGACCAGGTGCAGAGCGTAGGTGGCCAGCACCAGCTTGCTGAAGCTGGCGTAGGCGAACATCGTCGAGCTGGTGACGGGCGTTGTCGGGCTGTTGATCGCCTTGCCGGAGACGGTCGACCAGACAGGGGTGCCGTTGCGCAGCAGGACTGCTTGGACGCCGGGGTTGCCGACCTTCGAGGAGGCTCTGGCGAACGCGGTGTCCAGTGCGGCCGATACCGGGTCGGCGATCTTTGGCTCCGCCCCGGCGGCCGGGGCGGAGGCCACCAGGAGGCTGAGGGCCAGGACGAGTGCTCGTATCATTGCACGCCCTTCTCTGGGGGATACGCGTCATTGTGGAGGCGGGTTTCCCGGCTGCTGTTGGCCGGAGCGCCAAGGTTTCTTCCAGGCGGATGACGTGAGAGACAAGGAGTGGAGGCGGGGTGTGGTCCACGCGCCACCGTGTCAGCGGGCGCACCGAGGCGTGGCGTGGAGACTGCTGCTCAGGCGCTCGCGTTCGTAGGACGGCGCGTCGGTTTCCAACCGGGCGTGGGGACGCTGGTGCGCAGGGCTTGGGTGTACGGATGTTGGGGTTTGTCCAGCACGTCACCTGTGAGCCCGCTTTCGACGATGCGGCCCTGCCGCATGACGACGCAGGTCTCGGTGAGCTGCCGGACGACAGCCAGGTCATGGCTGATGAGGATGTAGCTGACCCCGGTAGCGTGCCGGATGTCGTCGAGCAGGTTGAGGATTTGCGCCTGGATCGACACGTCCAACGCCGAGACGGATTCGTCGAGGATCAGCACCTTGGGCTCTACCGCCAGCGCTCGGGCGATGGAGATCCGCTGTCGCTGTCCCCCGGACAGCCGGCGGGGGAATGCCTGCTGTTGCCGCTCGTCGATCCCTACCAGGTCGGCGAGTTCGCGGATCCTTGCCGCGCGTGCGCGCCGATCCAGTTCGGGCCGGTGGAGGCGCAGCACCTCGTCGAGGCACGCTTGCGCGGATCGGCGCGGGTCGAGGGTGGAGTAGGGGTCTTGGAACACGATCTGCAGTTCCCGAGCGCGATCGCGGCGTTCGCGGAGCCGTGCAGCCGGCGAGGAGCGGTCGCGGCCGCAGACCGTGATCGTCCCGGCGGTGGGCGTGGTCAGCCCGACCAGCATCCGGGCCACCGTCGTCTTCCCTGATCCGGACTCGCCGACGATCCCGAGCGAACCGCCGGAGGCGAGTGAGAAGGAGACGTCGTCGACGGCTCTGTGGCCGGGGAAGTCCTTCGACAGTCCGGTGACCCGGAGCACGGTTTCGCCGGAGGCGGCCGGTCGTTCTCGGGCACCGACGCTCGGTGTGGGTGTGAGCGTGATCTCGGCGCGTCTCAGGCATCGCGCGGGTGTCGCGGAAGTCATGTCAAGCGTCGGATGCTCGTGGGTGCACCGGTCGATCGCGAAGTCACACCGGTCGGAGAAGGCACAACCTGGCGGAGCCTCGAAAGCCGCCAGCGGTCGTCCCGGTACGGCGCGCAAGCGGGGAAGCGCGCGCCCGAGGTCGGGGCGAGCGCCCAGCAGACCGGCAGAGTAGGGGTGCTGCGGCGCGGTCAGCAGCCGATCGCTGGTGCCGACCTCGACGATCTCGCCGGCGTACATCACCGCGACGCGATCGCTGATGGCGGCTGCGAGTTCGAGGTCGTGGGTGATGAACAACATCGCCATGCCGCGATCCCGGCGCAGGTCGTCCAGGAGCGCCGTCACCTCGGACTGGGTCGACACGTCCAGCGCCGTGGTCGGCTCGTCGGCGAGCACGAGCTGTGGATCCCCGGCGAGCGCCACGGCGATCATGATGCGTTGCAGCATCCCGCCCGAAAGCTCGTGCGGATACTGGCGCAGTCGTCTTCGGCCGTCGGAGATGCCGACCTCGTCGAGGAGCTTGACCATCTTGGACTCGGCGGCGGCACGGCGAAACCCTCCGGTGGTGGTCAGGCCCTCCACCAGGAAGTCCCCGACGGTCCGCACGGGGTTCATGTGGACGCGCGGATCCTGGTGGATCATCGCGATCTTCGTGGCGCGGTAGCGGCGCAGGGCCGCCTCGTCCAGGCGGAGCACGTCCTGGCCGTCGAGCGTGATGGTGCCCGACACCGTCGCCTGGCGGGGGAGCAGCCGGGCGATCGACCGGGCGGTCATCGACTTGCCGGAGCCGGACTCGCCGACGAGGGCCACCGTCTCGCCCGCGGCCACGTCGATGCCGAGGTCGCGCAGGACGAGGCGCCGCCGTCCACCGACGGTGAGGCTGACGTTGAGGTCGCGGATCGTCAACAGAGTCATGCGGCCAACTCCTCGGCTCGGCGCAGCAGACGATTTCCCACCAGGGAGAAGGAACAGATCGCGGCGATCAGGCAGACCCCGGACGCGATCGACTCGGCGGGATATCCGGCCAGGACGCCGGCCTGCCCCGTCGACACCATGACCCCCCAGTCGGCCGAGGGTGGCTGCACGCCGAGCCCGAGGTAGGACAGTCCGGCCAGGTCGACCGTCGCCCAGGCCAGGGTGAGCGCGGCCTGGCCCATGACCATCGGCAGGACGTTGGGGACGACATGACGCGAGCAGATCGTCATCCCGGAGAATCCCTGCGCGGTGAGCGCGTCGACGTAGTCCTTGCCGATCTCGGTCAGTGCGGCTGATCGCACGACGCGGGCGACGTAGGGCACGTAGGCCAGCGCCAGGGCGATCACCAGGGCGAGCGGGCCTGTTCCGAGCACGGCGGCGGCGAGGACGGCGAGCAGCAGCCCGGGGAAGGACATGGTGGCGTCCAGGACGCCGGCCAGCACAGTGTCGACCCATCCACCCCGCCAGGCCGCGACCACCGCTACGGCCATTCCCAGCGTGGTGGCGAGGGCGACGATGGACAGCGGGCCGAGGAAGCTGGATCGGGCGCCGACGAGGAGCCGGGAGACGATGTCGCGGCCCTGTCCGTCGTAGCCGAGCCAGTGACCTGCGTCCGGACCCCAGTACGCCTGCGACAGTTCGACCGC